>JACPJP010000022.1 GCA_016187495.1 Candidatus Woesearchaeota archaeon | reverse complement strand
TTTGTAATAACACAATTATTGCTTGTGCAGCTTTCTATCTTGCAGTCATCATTCCCGCAATTGGAATCTAGTGTTGCTGTCTGGCAGCAAGTAACTCCGCTAGGGCCAGATAAGCCTGCGCAATCAGGATCTGCGCAGTCTGTTAGGCTGTCGCAATCATTATCTTTAACATCACTGCATGCAGTTTCTGTCCCACATGATATATCAGTGCTCAAATCACATGAATTATACGAGCCTGTGCTTCTTGCACAACCATTGGCATATGTATTATCGCAGTTGTTTGTATTGTCTGCATTAGCAGTATATTGGCAAGATGAGCTGCAAAAGCCAGAGCCCGTACAGCTGCTTGATGAATATCCATTGCAATCGCTTACAGCTGTGCATGTGGAATAGTAAGCGCTACTACGGCAAACACTGTCACGATCAATTGGCTGGCAGGTTGAGGAGCATTTATCTTGGTAATATGTCTGCCCTGCAACATTACAAGATAAAAAATCTGAATCGGGAGCTTTCCCCTGGCATGCTAAATTTGCTCCGCAAACAGTATCACACACGCTGCCAACAGTATAGCCAGAACATGTAACCTTTTCTATGCCATCATTTGTCTGCCTTACATTATTTGTATTGTCTCTAACTTCATAATAAACTGTTTTTGTGCCATCGCCTGAGGAAAGCGTCCATGCCTTTGTTGCTGAGCATGATTCCCAGGCGCTCCATGTTGAAGCATCATTACTGTATCTGCAGTCTTTAATGCCTGAACCAGCATCTGAATATGTTAATGTAAGCGTGACAGAAGATGATGCTGTTTTTGAGTCGCCGCTGTTGATAATTATACCAGATTGTGGAAGTGTTGTGTCAGACGTAACTGTAACAGTAAGCGCGTCGTTCGAGCCGCAGTCAGACCAACCTGAACAGGTCAACGCCCCGCCATTAACGGTGCATCCTGGATTGCCTGTGCATTTTTTGCCTCCTGCATCATACGCATTGGTAACAACCCAATAGGTGCCTGCTGCATTAAATGTTACAGTATTTGTATATGAGCCAGTTGATACATCTGTTGTTTCCAGTTGCGTTGGCCATGTCTGCGTGTTTATAGGCGTCATATAAATTCCTATTTTGTTCAGATTGCCATTGGCGTCAGAAGCTGTTGCTGTATATGAGCCGCTTGCTGAACCTGATGAAATAAAAAAGCTTGTAGGTCCTGTAATTGAGGCAGTCGGTGCATTATTAGGACATGTTATGCTTTTCGGGCTGCCGGTAAGGGTTGTATGTCCGCCAGCATTATAACGTGCACCTGAATTGTCGATATTGATACCATATGCACCAATGCTGTGGCTTGCATCATTAGTGAGATTTCCTGGAACAGCAAAAGAATAACCATGATTATTATTTGAACTGCCGCAAGCAGCAGCAGTGCCGCCCCATACAGTGCCAGTTCTTGCCAATCCCAGATATGTCGAACCTTCATAAAAATCAACCTGCAGTGCTGAATCTGGTGAATCCTTATCGCACGCCCAGCCTGTGAGCGTGCTGCAATCTGCACCTGAGAGATAGCCAATCGGCTTTCGATCAACAGTAAACGACCAGATGCTGCTTGCGCTGCTTGTCCCGCAACTCTTTGTCGCATGCACCCACCATGAGTATGAACTGCCTGCCTGAACCGTAACTGTCATGCTTGTTGATGTCCACCCATTATAGCAAACATCATGCGTAACACCGGCACCGCAATTGTTTGCAGTGCCTCCGACAATATCGCTTGTATCAGCAGCGGAATTTCCATCATCAACTCTCACATTGTATGATGTAGCGCCTGCAACAGCATTCCATGAAAGGGTTACCTGCGTCCCTGGTAGGTAAGCGCCATTGCTAGGGCTAGAGAGTGTTGGAGCACTTATGCATGAAACACATGAACCCCACTGGCAACTTGAGCATGTTTTGAACTGTCCGCCCGAGCATCCGGAAGTGGTTGTGTCGCCACTGTAACATGCATTTCCTGATTTCAGGTTGCAATTACCCCATGATCCACTTGAACATGTTTTTGAACCACAATTTCCGCCTCCGCAATCTTGCGTTGCTCCATTAGTGCAACCACTGCTAACACACTGCCCATTGCTGCACGTATAACCCGTTGAGCAGGTGCCGCAAGAGCCAGTACATCCGTCGCCACCGCATACTTTACCTGCGCAATTAGGCCTGCATCCTATACATCTTACATCATTGCTACCATAATCTATACAGTATTGCCCTACACATTCAAAATAGTCTGTACCGCAACTGGTTGTCGTATGACGTTTATGTGTGTCATCAGAGCACGTCCATGTTTCAACACAACAACTACCGCCAGAACAGCCATCACATGTTTGATGGGGGTCAGTTCCTGAGTCGTAACAACTAGAGTGACCCCCATCTCCATCTATCCAACATATTTCGCAATCATTAACCACATTAGTACCAGAACAATAGTTACAACCACAGCAACTAATCCAGTCATTTAGTCCATGACCACAATCTCCAGAACAGGTATTATGTGCTTGCACCATACCTGCAAATAGAATCGTTACAAAAGTAAATAAAACAATAAAAATTATTTTTATTAATGAACGCTTCATATACTACCTCGAAACACTAAACCTATGAGCAATCACATCGCCAATATTTCTGTTTGGCAGTCCTATTGCTCCTTGAGGAGAGAGAACAATACTCACTCCACCTACAAGATTATCACCTACATTTACTTCATTAAAAGATATCTGTATGCTTTGGTTCTGCTCCAAAAAAAAGGTTGTAAGACCAACCCTTTCTTCTATAAACATGGTTATTTGCCTACCATTTTTTTCTAAGGTCATAGAATCTTCTGTTTTTGCCACTACTGTTCCTTCGGCATTTGCATAAAGCTTGTCAACAATTGGATTTGCAAGAAACTCTAAAGGAAGCGGATTCTTTTCAGATATTTGGCGCTCAATTATAAATCCTACAGCAAGCCCTATAACAACTATTATTGCAATAAGCAAAGATCGTTTTATATTCTCACTTAACAATAAACACCCCTCCTTTGATTTTCATTTGGCCGTCTGACTGCAAAATCTTTACATTGCCGTTAACAACCGAACCAATAGAAAAATCCTTTAATGAGACATTATCAAATGCGAACTGCTCGCTCTCTGTCTGAGTCCTTTTTCTAAAAACAGTAATTCCGGAAACATACATTATTTCCATTTGTTTTCCATCATTAGCATCTTTAATTGTATATGTTCCATTTCCAAATTCTTCGATTATATGAGAAATTGTAAATGTGCTATCAGTTTTGGCAATAACCCTTCCGCTTACATGAGCTGACCATCTAGAAAAAAGAGGATTCTGCAGAAGCTCCTGCGAAACAGGCAAAGTATATTTTTCAGGCATTAAGTAAGCTGCTGTGGTTTTCAGCATTATTGATATTAAAACACCTGCTAAAACGCTTAGGATAAAAATAACCATAAATCCAAATAAGGTGATATGGTTAAAAGAAGCTGAATTTGGATTAAATTCATTCATGTATGCAATTCCAAATTAAGAAGTATATAAATTTACGTATAAATTTAAAAGTGGTTATATTTTTACATGATAATTATTTCTGAGAAGAGGAGCATTTGAAGTAAGAAAGAGCTTCTTGATTACGGTTTATAGATGCTATTTCACAGACAGCTTGTTTAGCAATTGCATCTGCCTGGTCTTCGCTGTCAGGTTTATGTGCAAAACCTGCATGTTCATGCTCTGCTTCGTGGACTAGTATTCTTGCTGCGTGATATGGTGAAACATTCTTGTTGACTCCAGATTCAGGACTAATAACATACCTATATCCTTTAGAGGAGTAAAGAAGCTCCGTACTTCCTTTAGTTGGGGGTTTAGAGTGTTTAAGGTAAATACCACCCCTACTAGTATCAATGCTTTTGCTATATGTTATTCCCAAAAACACTTCATCAACATACCTATACCAGTTTCCATCGCCTGTTTTTAAGAAGTTCAAAGCATCATTAATATATTGCACGAAGTCTGGAGGCCCTGTTATTTCTATGCCTGTTGATGCAACAGGTGAGGGAGTTGGCTGCGGTGTTGGCTGGGGCTGCTGGCCTTGGACAACTAAAGGATTTAGGTAAGCTCCTGAAATAACTCCTGATTCTTTTGCAATATCCCCTCCATTAGCTATTACAACCTGTCCAGCTCTTGCCCATGGAACATCAATCAGCCATTGCTGGAAAACTGCACGCTGGGCTCTTAACACATACGCATCTCCAACCTTAGCATAACCCATTGGAAGGCCAAATACATTTATTGGATCAGCAGCTGAATAGTAAGCTGCCTTTATATTTGGATTCTGCTCAAGCAGCCTAAGATGAGCCTGCTCAATTTCGGGCCATGGCTTTCCTGCATCAGAACTCCAATCCTGAGAAGGAGGAGTCATCCTTACAGTATATAGCCATGAATCTTTGTCTGCATTTGACATCTCATCAAAAGTATTGACTGCATAAGCAACCCCTAGCTCAGGGCGCCATTGCAGAATTAATTTTTGGAATGCCTGAACTTTAAACCCTTTCCATTCAAAAGGCTGGGATATTGGGTAGCCTACTGACTGAACTCCTCCAAGCCTTTTGAACTCTGTCCAGAAATTTCCGTTTGCATCATTTTTAACAATAAATCCAGTGTTGCCTAAACCGCCTTGGCCGTTAGCCTGCATATATACATGGCCGTTTGGCATATCCCAGTCAAGAGCCGCAGATGAATCTGCATATGCAACATTGCCTAAACGTATATCTAAATCAGTAATTGCTGATATAGATTGCGCTATCCTTCCTTCGAGCCCTTTTCTAGCAACAATCTGTGTTACAGTTTGCTGCGGCTGGTAGCGAACATTTGCTGGAATAGGCAAACTATTACTATTTACTGCGATAACCGCAGCTAAAGTTCCAACTAAAATCATTCTGTGGGGATGCTTAAAGATGGTTATGCCATCAACTAGATAATGTCCTGCATTGCCAATTTGCTGCATGGCATTCCCAATTTTATGCCCGACATAATTAACAACATTATCAAGGGTTTTTCCAACTCCCAAAAAAATGTTATCAGAACGTGTATCACTCCTGCTATTATGAACATGCTCGAGTGGATCTAGACCCAGATGGTCTATGAGGCTTTCATCGCCATTATCCCGATTATTTTGTGCAGCTTGCATATGATCCGCATCAGGCATAACTTTAAACTATCACCCGAATGAAAGGATCCAAATAATCACTGGCTCATCATCGCAAATTATTTACTGTAGATTATTCCTATGACTTTTAATTCTCACCTCTAACTAAAAAATGGATTTTGTATGCTTTTTTGATGCTGGAATATATAAATCTTTTGATTTTATTGTTACTCTAAAGGGGTAAATGATAAAAATGAAAATATTGAATTTACTATTTTTATAATGCTAATTATCTCAAATTAGGTTTATATCTTCTATAGCCCATATAAGAATTTAGCTTATAATTTATATAAGCTATATAATAAATCAAGCAAGGAGAAATAAGGATGTAAAATAATAAAACCAACTGCTGCGATTATGGTAAAATTTTTGGGGCTTCATCCAATAATTCTATATATTCATAAAAATAAAGGCTATCAAAAATAATTCAATCTGCTCCGCAAATTCTAGGCCAAGCCAATTGCTCGGCATCTATTGGTATGTAAACGTGTAGAACTCGCCCTGCATTACGGGGCGAGGAGCGGTTTCATAGCTATAAAATCATAGAGCTAAAGCTACTCCACCCCAACATTTCTTTACAAATTTCCAGAATTAGGCTCTAACCCACAAAGGAATGTTCTTCTCTCTTGCTATCTGTATGCCTATAATAATTCGTATATTATAGGCAATAAACCGCATAGCCATTTCTCTTCTTCTCATGAATCACTTTTTTGAGTTGGTGGCGGAAGTAAAAGGGCAATTGAGAGAAGAATCTCTGTCCACTTTTGCAATAGAACTCTATTGCGAATAGAGTCTATTTGTGGGTTGAGCCGAATATTCGGCTTACCCATATTTATTCATAGAATTAGTCGGTTAATTTATTTTTTGGATGAAGCCGGTTTATTAACTATTTTCCTTGCCTGGTATGTTGTCCATCCTCAATTCTTTTTCCTTACTGTTTCTATTAAGTTGTGCTTTGTGAGTTTCATATCTGGAAGAAATTCACCGTAGGGAAATAGTTTCTGGATAACACATTTAAAAAAATTTTTCGATACTTTTAAATACTATTTAATCATTCTATTTTGCAGAGAGAAAAGGAGAAACCAAAAAGTTATTCTTCTTGAATGAATTAGAATGGCAAAAGCCAAAATAAAACCATTATTGCCAAGCTTGAGGGAAAAGAAGCGTTACCTGGTTTATGAGGTAATATCCAAAAGCAGGTTTAATGATGCTATTCATGTTAATAAAGCTGTCTTAGATGCTTCAAAAGAATTTTTAGGAAACTTGGGAATGGCAAAAGCAGGCATTATACCAATGAGCGACCAGTGGAATGCAGATACGCAAAGAGGAATAATAAGAGTTAACAACAAGCACGTTGATGATCTAAAAGCCTCATTGGTTTTTGCTGGAAGCATTGACGGCAAAGAAGCCGTTGTCAGGAGCGTAGGGGCCTCTGGCATATTGAAAAAGGCAAAGCAAAAATATTTATATACTGCAAAATAAGAGGTAGAAAAAATGGTAAAAAGCGAAAATTTGCAGCCCATGCATCAAATGATGGGCTATGACAGGGCAATAACAATGTTCAGCCCTGATGGGCGTTTATTGCAGGTAGAATATGCAAAGAAGACAGTAAGGCAGGGCTCAACAGCGATAGCAATGGTCTGCTCCGACGGATTATTATTCGTAACTGACAAGAGGATTATTGACACATTAATAGTTCCGGAAGCTGTTGAGAAGATATGGCAGATAGATGACCATGTTGGAGCAACCGCATCAGGTATTTTATCAGATGCGAGGGTGCTTATCGAAAGGGCGCAATTAAAGGCGCAGCAGCACCGTATAACTTATGACAGCCCCATAGACACATTAACCATAGTAAAAGATATATGTGACCTAAAGCAGGTATGCACGCAAAGTGGTGGCTTAAGGCCTTTCGGAGTCTCTATTCTTGTGGCTGGCATCGATAACCACATTCCAAGGCTTTACGAAACAGACCCAACAGGAATCTTCTTCCAATACAAAGCAACTGCAATAGGAGAAGGAGAGGTAGAAGTGGAGGAAATACTCCATAAAGAGTACAATGAGGAAATGGCAATTGAGGACGGGCTTCAATTATCTCTAAAGGCATTGAAGAAAGTTTTAGGGGAGAATTTTAAGATAGGACGAATAGATGCAGCTTATATTAAGACAGAGGACAAGAAATTTAAAAAGTTTTCTAAGGAAAAAATAGAGAAAACATCTGCTGCAGAGAGCAAAGAAAAGAAAAAGAAGTAAATGCAGATGGCACCAAAAATTTATGGAGGAAATTTTTGAGTATGGTTAGGGTAGAGGATGCTGTTATTGCACGCTTGAAAACACATGGCCAAAATTTTGAGATTCTTGTGGACTGCAATAATGCAATTGCATTAAAAGGGGGCAAAAATATCGGAATGAAAGATGTCCTTGCTGCAATGAAGATATTTACGGATTCAAAAAAAGGGCTTGTGGCGTCTGAAAGCGCAATGAAGCAGGCGTTCGAAAGCTCGGATGTTGAGGAAGTTGCAAGGCAGATAATAAAAAATGGAGAGATACAGCTTACTGCTGAATATCGCGAGAATTTGAGGGAAATTAAAAGGAAACAAATTGTAAATATAATCCACAGAAATGGTGTTGATCCCAAAACGCATGCTCCGCATCCAATCCAAAGAATTGAAAATGCAATGCGGGAAGCAAAATTCCATGTTGATGAATTTTTATCTGTTGAAGAGCAGTTGCAGGATGCTTTGAAAAGGATGAGGCCAATAATACCGATAAAGCTTGAGGTGAAGGAAATAGCAGTCAAGATAGGGCCGCAGTATGCAGTAAAAGCTTACCCTGTTGTAAAAAGATATGGGACGATTTTGAGGGAGGACTGGCAGAATAACGGCTATTATGTCGCTATTGTCGAAATGCCGGGAGGAATGGAAAGCGAGTTTTATGATAAGATAAATGAAGTCTGCCATGGAGAAGCAGAGGCCACTGTGCTAAAGACAAAATGAGCAAGATAAATGTAAACGACAAGGATATTGTAATTCCGGGAGAGGTTTTGGCAGTAGGAATGGACAATTTTCCAGGAGCAGGGTCATATAGAGAGGGCGATAACATCATTGCATCAAGGCTTGGTTTAGTGCAATTGGATGGAAGGACCATAAAGCTTATCCCGTTATCTGGGAGATACATACCAAAAAATTATGATACTATAATAGGAAAGGTGGTTGATGTAAATATGAACGGCTGGCGATTGGACACTAATAGCCCCTATTCTGCAATGCTCTCCATGAAAGAGGCTACTTCGCAATTCATTGCAAGAGGCGCGGACCTTACAAAATTTTATGATATTGGGGATTATGTCTCATGCAAGGTGATAAATGTCACCAGCCAAAAGCTTGTTGATGTTACAATGAAAGGGATGGGATTAAGAAAGCTGAGAGGCGGCAGGGTAATACAGGCTGCAAGCAACAAAGTTCCAAGAATCGTAGGGAAGGAGGGAAGCATGATTTCCATGATTAAGGATGCGACTAAATGCAACATGATGGTAGGTCAAAACGGGCTTGTATGGATAAGCGGAACTCCTGAAGGCGAGCTTCTCGCTGTTGAAGCCATAAGGAAGATAGAGGAAGAAAGCCACTTATCAGGGCTAACCGATAAAATCAAGGAGTTTTTGGAACAGAAAAACAAAAGCATAGTAAAATAAGAAAATACAATAAATCGCACAACCGAGTTTATACTTAAAAGTTAAAATATATTTGAAGATTCACAACTATAACATCAAGCATTAAATAAAAAATAATAAGAGGATTTTTTGCTCGCTTGTATTGCAAAGGCAAAAAACAATCCGATGTAGTTGTGCACAAATAACAGGAGACGAAATTTTCCTCACCTAAGCAAATGGGAAAATTTTCCTATTATTAATATTAATTTCAGTGAAATAAATGGTATAGTTAAAATAAACTAATGAAAGTGCAAATAGTTGTGTTGATAAGATAAAAGTTTAATAAAAGTAATGTACTAAAATGCCATACAAAGAAAGGCTTGAAAAAAGAAAATTCGATGAAACAAGGAAAATAGAAGCTAAGGTAGGTGTAATTCCAAATGCTGACGGCTCTTCATATTTCAAGATAGGGAACACATGGGCCTATGCAGCTGTTTATGGCCCAAGGAATTTGCATCCGAAGTTTTTGCAGGATCCGTCAAAAGGCATTTTAAGGTGCAACTACAATATGATGCCTTTTTCAAGCTCAGGGGAAAGAGTAAGGCCAGGGGGAAGCAGAAGGTCAAAGGAAATTTCTTTGGTGACAGAAAAGGCATTGCTGCCTGTGCTTGATTTGAATGAATATCCCAATTCAGTTGTTGATGTTTTTATTGAACTGCCGCAGACAGAAGCGGGCTCAAGATGCGCGGGCATATGCGCCGCTTCAATGGCTCTTGCTGACGCTGGATTGACGATGAAGGACTTAGTTTGCGCTGTCTCCGTTGGAAGAGTAGACGACAAGCTCCTTGTCGATTTGGACTATTCAGAAGAGTCTTATGAAAACGGACCCGTAGCTGACATACCTATCGCTATAATGCCTAACAGCAATAAAATAACTTTGTTGCAGATGGACGGGTTAGTATCAAAAGACGAGCTAAAAAACCTTTTGGAGATGGGGAAAAAAGTCTGCAAGGATATTTACGAGATACAAAAAAAGGCATTAAAGGACAAATACAAGAGAGAAGCAAAATGAGCAACGAGCTAAGGGAGCATTTGATTAGGCTTTTTGAGTCAAATATAAGGCTTGATGGAAGGAAATTTACCGATTACAGGCCTGTTAAGGTAGAGGTCAATGTAACAAATACTGCAGAAGGCTCTGCTAGAGTTATGATTGGAAAAACAGATGTGATTGCAGGAGTTAAAGTTGAGGTTATGGAGCCTTATCCTGACACCCCAGATGAAGGCAGCATAATGGTAGGCGCGGAATTATTGCCCTTATCAAGCGCTGAATTTGAACTGGGGCCTCCAGGCCAGAAAGCGATTGAATTAGCAAGGGTTGTTGACAGGGGCATTAGAGAAAGCAAGTGCTTGGACTTCAAGAAGTTATACATCAAGGAAGGGGAAAAAGCATGGATGATAGTTGTAGATATATGCACAATTAATGATGCTGGAAACCTGCTTGACGCATCGTCCTTGGCTGCAATAGCCTCATTAAGGAACACAACATTCCCGGAATATAAGGATGATAAGATTGATTACAAGAAAAAAACCAACAAAAAGCTTGAGCTAAAAGATATTCCTCTTTCAGTTACTGTGATAAAAATCGGGGACAAATTTTTAGTCGATCCTGATTCTGATGAAGAGAAAGCTATTGATACGCGCTTGACAGTAGCTTCATTAAGCGACGGAACCCTTTGCGCTTTGCAAAAAGGCGGAGACTATCCATTGACATCCGAAGACATTGCCAAGATGGTTGATATTGGGATTGAGAAGGGTAAGGAATTGAGAAAACTTGTTAAGTAGCAATATTTCTTAAATTAGGTTATACTATAAAAAGAGAAACATTTAAATAGTTAAAGTATAATTATGTGCAATATGGCAAACCTAGTTTTAGATAAGGAAACAGACGAAGAACTAAATGCGCTTCGTAAAATTGATGACAAAAGCAGGTCAGAAATAGTCAGGGAAGCTGTCAGGGACTTGTATCTAAAAGAAAAAAGGGCAAGGGAAAACTTCAGATTTTTTATTGACTTGTATAGGGAAGGGGCAATAAATAAGGATATGCTTTTTATCCTGTTGCCTAGGAAAGATGCCGAGGCCATGATTATTGGAGCAAAAGTAGGCAAAGATGCGGCAAAAATTGCAAAAAATCTCGGTTATTGACAGTTCCAGCCTGATTGCTTTGGAAAGGGCTAATCTTCTAGGCAAATTGAAATATCTGGACTTTAAGGTAATTGCTCCAAAGGTTGTTTCATTGGAAGTTGGCAAGACTGATCAAAAAGCTATCAGGATAGAAAACCTAAAAGGCAGATCAATAAAAAAAGCTAAGTCATTAGTCAGCAAAGGTTTTGGCAGGGGAGAAGCTGAATGCCTTGTTTTAGCCCAAAAATTAAGAACAGGTTACATTGTTTGCGACGACAGAAAGCTTTTGAGGCAAAAATATATGCTGGAAGATAAGATACTAAAAGATATAGAAATTGTTGGCTTTTCATTTATTGTCCATATATTATTTAAGAAAAAACAAGTCAATGATATATGGAAAACTTTTGATGGTATTATTGAAAAAAACAATTGGAAGAGAAGTGAAGTTGAAGCAGCTAATTTTGTGTTTTTGAAAGAAATGGGATATTAAAAATATCTAAGAATAACAAAAATACAGCCAAAAAATGGATTCCTTAACTGAAGAGCGCTTAGAAAGAGAATTCAAAGTCACTGAAAAAGCATTGAAAGGGCTAAAGATAATTATCGGTAAGAACGACAAAAATTATGAAAAAGCCCTGCATTTTGCTGATACAGCCAGAAGGTATTATGAGGACGCTAAATTCTTTCGGGATAAAGGCGACAAAGCAAGCGCTTTCGGAGCTTTAAATTACGCTTTTGGATGGTTAGATGCTGGAAAGAGTATAGGATTATTTGAAGAAAATAGATATGTAAAAGAAAAAAAGAAATAATTTCCAATGAAGGGAATTAAAAATAAAAGTAAATAAGCAGATTCAATGCGCAAAATCTATTCCAAGCTCGCTGCTGAAAGCCGCTTCTTCCCGCACCCTTGTTTTTTCGTCCATTTTGCCTAAAATCCAGGGGCTTCTTACACCTGTAACTATAGTCATTACAGTAAGCTTTCCTTTCATCTCGTCTGAAACTCTTGCTCCCCAGATTACATTTGCATCGGGGTCAAGGCTCTCGGTCACAAGTTCGCCTACTCTGCTTACCTCGTCCAAAGTCATGTCAGGTCCGCCTTCAATGTGAATTAAAGCGCCTGTTGCTCCTTTATAGCTTATTTCCAATAAAGGATTGCTTAAAGCGCCTTTTACAGCTTCCTCTACTTTATTTGTTGTGTCCGATGCGCCAACACCGATAGCTGCAACTCCGCCATTTGACATAATTGCCTTAACATCTGCATAATCTAAGTTTACCAATGATGGAACTGCAATTGTTTCTACTATTCCCCTTATCATGGTAGCAATTAGCTCATTAGCAACTGCAAAAGCCTGCTGCACTGGCAAGTTGCCAGCTATCTGCACAAGCCTATTGTTATCTATTACAATTACCGTATCAGAAACCTGCCTTAATTGCTGCAGCCCAAATTCTGCCTTGTCTATTCTTGCTCTTTCTATGTTAAAAGGCATTGTTACAGTCCCTATCACAATAGCTCCTGAATCTTTTACAACCTGCGCAATTACAGGAGCTGCTCCTGTTCCCGTTCCTCCGCCCATTCCTGCACAAACAAAAGCCATGTCTGTTGATTTTGTTACATCTTTTATCTGCTGCATTGACTCTTGCGCAGCTTCCGCTCCCTTGTTTGGAAATCCTCCGCATCCAAGTCCTCTTGTTATATCTCTTCCTATCAAAAACTTCTTATCAGCGCTGGAAATATCCAAATGCTGCTTATCAGTATTGCACGCAATAATTTCAGCTCCCTTAATGCCCTTTTTATAGAGCCAGGAAACCATGTTAGAGCCTGCACCTCCTACGCCCAAAACCTTAATATTTGCCTGACCTACCAAACTGTCATAGTTTACGTTTTGCTGCTGTTTAACAGCCTCTTGTACGATGAAATCCAATCTAATCACCTCTTTTTCCCTGGAGTTCTAAATATATTTTTTAAATACCGTATTGCATTATAAGAAAAGAGCCAGTATATAAATGTTACGTTTTTGTATACTAGTTTACGGTTGTACTATAATATATAGGTTAAATATTATAGGCCAACCCAACCTATTTTTATAAATTCTACTGCTAAAGCCGTCAAAATTAAGCCCATTATCCTCGCTATTACCTCGCTGCCCTGCCTTCCAAGGATTTTAAACAGCAATTCAGTCTGATGTAGGATTATCCACGACGCAATCAAATTTGCTGCTGCTGCTATTAATGTGATTAAAAATCCAGATTCATTTACCAATAAGATTGTTACAGTGATTACTGCCGGCCCCACTATTAATGGGGTTGCCAGAGGCACTGCTGAAAGCTCATATTTTTTTGCCCCTTCTTCCATCAGCCTTAAACCAAGCACAATTCTAAGCCCCATAATTAGTAAAACAATTCCGCCTGCAACCCTAAAGCTGTTAAAACTTATGCCAAAATATCCCAATATGCCTATCCCAAAAAGCAAGAAAACCAATAACAAAATTGTCGCAATAAATATTGCCTTATCGACGTTTTTATTTCTTTCCTTAACAGATAATTTTTTTGTAAGCAAATATAAAATCGGCAGGTTTCCGATAGCGTCCATAGCAATGAATATTGCTAAGAAAGCTTTCAAAAATTCCGATACTGCGAATTCCAGAGGCATTTTCTCATTTTACTTTTATTGCCGTTATTTATAATTGTTTCTGTCGGTTTTTATAAGTCCCTGGCACCATAAACACTTTCTCAGTTTTTACTGCCAAGCCCTTTTCCAGCACTATTATATCCTTGGATTTCAATTTTGCGCTTCCCAAAGCAATTAATTGATCTTTTAGTGTCATGATTGCAACAGTATCATTTTCACTTATTCCATCATTCAATTTGCTTATTCCTGGAATGTTTAAGTTTGCGCCGTGGCATAAAGTATCAACAGTAGTATCAAAAACCCATATTTTTGGCAAATGCTTTACCGCATTCTCAACTGGCTGTATTATTTTTCTGATGAATTTATCATTGTTTTCTTTTTCATAGAAATAAAATGCATCGGATAAATCCTGCAATGTGAATAAGCTGCTTTCATCAAATGGTCCTGCTTTCGTTCTCCTTAATTCCTGCATATGCGCTCCTACTCTTAATTTTTGGCCTAGGTCATGAATTAATTTCCTTATGTAAGTCCCAGCCTGGCATCCTACAATAAACAAAGCATCTTTTTCATTTTTTTCCAAAATTTCAAAATAATAGATTTCCCTTGTCCTTTGCTGCCTTTTTACCGAGCTTTTTATCGGAGGAAGCTGGCTTATTTTGCCTGTGAAATGTTTTTGGATTGTTTCTTTTAATTTCACCTCATCTACCTCCCTGTGCAAGTGCATTATCCCGACATATTCTTTTCCCGATTTAAGCAAACCCTGCACAACTTTTGTGGCCCTGCCTAATGCTACCGGAAGAACGCCATGAACATGAGGATCAAGAGTCCCAGAATGCCCGGATTTGCTGATATGCAAAATTTTCTGCACGTAATCGCTTACCTGATGGCTTGTTGGGCCTTGGGGCTTGTTTATGTTCACAACGCCATAATTAATTATCTCTTCTGTTTTCCTTTCTGATGGAGCGCAGCCTAATTCTGGATTAGTTTTTGCTTCCTTTTTTACAAGTATTTCTCTTTTTATTTTTTCGAATGGGAGTAAGTTTTTTGTCATTAATCCACACAAAGTTTAGGTTATGAGATTGGATTTAATAAGTTTCCTAAGCGGTAGTTTACATATAGGTTAACTTTATCCACAAGTTTACCAATAGGTTTATATATAAATGTCCTCTCCCAATAGTGATAAAAAATTATTATAATCTAAAATGGATTCAAATGTAAATGCTGTATTGACATCAGGTGGGAAGGGAAGTAGGAATTGGCCTGTCAATTTGTTAGGTCTAGGAATGTATTATCCTAAAGGGTTAATGAGAGTAATGGGCATTCCTATTGCAGAAATACAGATAGAAGAGCTTAAATCTGCTGGCATTAGAAACTATCACTTCCTCACTGTCGGCACTCCGAATAAAAATCCATTAGCTGATCGGTTTAGAGATGGTAGCTGGTATAATATCCATATAGATTATGCGACTACTCTTGAAGGAATTCAAGACAGAGGTAGCGGAGATGGCCTTCTTAGATTTATAGAAAATAGAGATCCGTTAGGCCATAGTATTGTTTTAGCTAATGATAATCTATATGAAGCGGACTGGCAAAGAGCGATAGAGTTTCATAAAAGGAATAAAGCCGCAATTACAGTTCTTGTAACATATATCAAGCCAAGAGAAACAATACGCAGTTATGGTTTATTAGACACAAATGGCAATGATACTGTAGTGGGAATAATTGAAAAACCGAAAACGGAAACAGAGTTAATGAAAGCTTTAGGCATAAAAACTGTTGAGGAACTGGATAAAATTGAAGATGTTCCGGTAAACACGGGCGGTTACATTGTGGATAATGTTGTGTTGGCAAAATTAGCAAAAGAAGGGTGGGTCAAGCAAGGCAGAGAATATGCAAGCGCTACCGAAGGTGCTGTCTATGATATGGCAGGGGACCTTATAAAAGGTTGCATTGAACATGGAATTCCAGTATACGGATTTACCATTGACAGTTGGGGAGACTTGGGCACTAATACTAACTATTTAAGTTCTGTTCAAAGGGCTCTTGCGGGGCAATTTCCATCCGTATTAAGGATTTTGCGAGAAAGAGGCTATATTCGCTTAGAAGAAAATGTGTGGGTACAGCCAGAGACTTGGAAACGAGAAAATGGAAAAAGTTTAGAGCAACTTGTTAAAGAAGGCGCGGTTACATTAGGGCCAAATACATTTATTGCTAGACGTGTTGCAATTGAGCCTGGCGCGCATATTGAATATAGCGCAATTGAGAAAGATTGCCATGTGCGTGATGCTGAAATTTTCCATAGCATTTTGACTCCTTATGGTTTTGTGGGTGATGGTGCGCACATTGATAGAAGCACACTTGGGTTAGGAGTTGTTGTAGCTTATCCAAAAAAAGATGAAAGAGATTCTAATGAACAACCGGGAACAAGGATAGTAAGATCATTTTTAGGCCCTGATATTTTCGTACCTGCTGGCTACAATATAAGAGGAAGCACTATTTTCCCGGGAGTTGATCTTGAAGGGTATCTTCAAAATCATGGGCCTAATGTCCTAGACCAAAGATTAGGCAATTTTTAGCCGTTTAAGAATTAGAGATTTAATTTATCTATTGGCATGCAAAGAATTTTTGTAGTTTATGCTTCTGAAAATACTTTTGATGATATTCTTCCGCAGGATAGAATTTAGATGCTTTTACAATTTCCGTCACAATTTTTTTATTTTTATATTTCTCAGATTTTGACAATTTATTTTTTGATTTCATTGCTGCCTGCTTTTGCTTTTCATCGTGGTAAAAAATTGCTGCCCTGTATTGCGAGCCCACGTCAGGGCCCTGCTTGTGGTAGGATGTCGGATCATGGATTTCCCAAAATTTGCCCAATAATTCTTCATAAGATATCTGCTTTGGGTCAAATTCTACTTGAACTGCTTCCGCATAGCCCGTTTCATCGCTACATACATTCTTATAGGTTGGATTTTCCATATGCCCGCCGATATAGCCAACTGTTGTTTTTACTACACCATTCATCTGCCTAAAAGACTCTTCAACGTGCCAGAAGCATCCTGCTGCAAAGGTTGCAAGTTGGGTTTTTTGTCTGACCATGCTATTTTAAGTACCTTCCTCGTTTAAAAATTTTAGTTAAGGTTTGTTAAAATGATAAAAACTAAAACCACTCTAAATATTTACCGATTATCAGGAGCAGGATTACTATTATCACAAATAAGAGAATCTGGCTAATGCCTTTTTTGTTTTTAACCATTTTTTATTTTTTCCTCAATAATAATTCTCGCAAAAAAGTAAAATATGATTAAGCTTAAAACGGTTAATAAAATATTGTTGCTTATTCTTTCTGCAAATTCCAATGTTTCGTTGATTATTACGATGGTTGCAATCAATGCTATCATTATTATATACGTTTTTGGGTGCTTTCTTATGATAACCCAAATTTCTTCCATAGCTAATCAAAATAAACATTATGTTTTATTCCTTTTCTTTTAAAACCGCAATTTATAAGCTTTATTGCCCCTAACATTGGCAGAGTTCTATAAAACCATAAGCTTTATATAGTACTGCTCATTTACTTTTTTCAATGAAATAATGCCCAAATTGAGTTTCTGGCATTATAATTTTAATAAAAAATAGGTTATGGGGAGGTTTTAAAATGGCACAAACAGTACAACCAATATTTATTTTGCCGGAAGGCACACAAAGGACTTTGGGCAGAGATGCGCAAAGGAATAATATTATGGCTGCAAGGGCAGTTGCTGAAACCGTAAGGACTACTTTGGGCCCGAAGGGAATGGATAAGATGATCGTTGATTCTTTAGGAGATGTTACGGTCACAAATGACGGGGTTACAATTCTTGAGGAAATGAGCATTGAGCACCCTGCTGCAAAAATGATTGTTGAAGTTGCAAAAACCCAAGAAGACGAGATTGGAGATGGAACTACAACTGCAGTTGTAATTGCAGGCGAACTTTTGAAAAATGCGGAAGAGCTTCTTGACAAAGAAGTGCATCCTGCAGTGATAGCAAGAGGCTACAGATTAGCGGAATCAAAAGCCCAGGAAATTCTTAGCCAAATGGGAGAAAAAATAACCTCAAGCGATGAAGATGCCTTAAAGAAAATTGCTCAGACAGCAATGACTGGAAAAGGCGCTGAATATTCAAAAGACACTTTGGCAACATTGGCAGTAAAAGCTGTCCAGATGGTCATAGAAGACAATAATTATGTTGACAAGGACAACATCAAGCTCGAAAAAAGAAACGGAGGCAGTATTGAAGACTCTGAATTAATCAAGGGCATTGTAATTGACAAGGAAAGATTAAGCGCGAGCATGCCAAGGGTTGTTAAAAATGCAAGGATAGCGCTAATAGACAAGGAAATAGAGATAAAGAAAACAGAGTTTGAGGCAAACATACAGATAAAAACCCCGGATCAGATACAGGCATTCCTGGATCAGGAAGAAAACATGCTAAGGGATATGGTTGAAAAGATAACTGTAACCGGAGCAAATGTTGTTTTATGCCAAAAGGGAGTAGACGATGTGGCAGTGCATTACCTGGCAAAGAAAGGAGCATATGCAGTAAGGAGAGTATCGGAAAGCGATATGAAAAAAATAGCAAAGGCAACAGGGGCTAAGATTGCAAGCAACTTAAAGGACTTAAGTAAAGATGATTTGGGATTTGCAGGCATTGTGGAAGAAAGAAAAGTCGGAGATGATGAGTTTACATATATAATGGAATGCAAAAATCCCAAGGCAGTGACTTTGCTGATAAGGGGTGGCACAGAGCATGTTACCAATGAAATAGAAAGGGCAATGACAGATGCAATTGGAGACGTTGCTGCTTCGCTTAAAGATGGCATGGTAGTTGCAGGCGCTGGCGCTCCGGAAATTGAGCTTGCAATGGGCTTAAGAAAATATGCAGAAACTTTATCAGGAAGGGAGCAATTGGCAGTAGAAGCTTTCGCTGATGCAATGGAAGTTATACCAAGAACATTAATAGAGAATGCTGGATTAGACCCAATTGATGCGATGACAGACTTAAAGGCAGCACATTCAAAGAAGCAGAAATGGGCTGGCATTGATGTCTTCAGCGGTAAAGTAATGGACGCATGGAAGAAAGGCGTCATAGAGCCTTTGAAGATAAAGACCCAAGCAGTTTCAAGCGCTGCTGAAGTTGCAACAATGATATTAAGGATAGATGATGTAATCGCATCAAGCGGCTCAAAAGACAAAGGCCCGCAAATGCCCCCCGGAGGAATGGGCGGCATGGAAGGAATGGGGATGTAAATTCCCTTTTTTGATTTCTTTTATTTTTCCGTTCTAATGATATTTACTTCGTTATTTCAAGTACGACTTCTGATATCGAGGCGGTAAACTCCCAAATGCCCTGCGATATACTAGGTCTCTGCCATACTCTCTCATCTCCCCCAGTTAATTTAGCAAAATTTTCGAAATAATCGCCAATGTTAAACAATCTGGCTGGAAATCCCATTCCTTCCGCAATCCATTTTGCAAACTCAAAATCTATTCGATGAGTTATGTCTGTTTCATAAGGATTCTTCAAAGCCTCATCCAGAGTATAGCGGGAGCCGCCTAAATTAAAAAAAGGTAGATCATTGTAAAACTTACGGTTTGCATGGCTTGGATCATCCCAAAATCCATAGTCCATCAATATAATTTTTCCTCTGCCAAGAACTCTCGCCATTTCCGATACAGCCTTAGGCAATGTTGGAGAGACGCAAACTACGCTGCCATTTATTATATTAGGCCTGAAGCGCTGTAAGAAAGATTCGTAAAGCAAAAGAAAATCATTCCTCTCGGCAGGAAGATAAGTAAATGCTAGACGACCATTCTTTTCTAGGACATATCCTTCACTGCCAATATGCACATGTTTGCCCTCATTGCTGATTTTAAAGACTCTGCAGCTTAATTCGTCAAGAAGCTCATTGGCAAAAATAATGCCATTTATACTCCCATCTGCAAAAGGCAGATTCTCTGCATTTCCTACTAGAGTATCGCTGCCAACATCAGCCTGAAATACGGCCAGCCTTTGGGATGCATCAATAGAAATATACCTTGTAGAAGGAGCATGCTGGAGGTAAAATAATTTAAAGTTTCCGCTTCCTCCGCCTATTTCTAGGAAATCCTTGCCCAACATTCCTTGCGATCTTACTGCAAGATAAATCATGTAGGCAAAGGTTGGGTGTTCTGCATAAGTTGTAAAATGCCCATTTTTTCCGCTTATAATAACCGTTTTGTCATAAAATCCTCTTCCGCTGCTGAAGAGGTGCTCACCCATGTATTTATCAAATCTCACAGTGCCATTGACATGGACAAAATCCAGCATGCTTTCAAGTCCAGCAGCATCAACCATGAGGAAAGAAACCCAGTTTAATTTAAAAAATCTCTGTAAATACAAGACCGCAATTTATGATATTTACCCTTATGTACCTTTTCTTATCGCAAGAACATAGCACGATATAGCGGCAACTATTATCGTATAAATTATCGAGAATCTAACTAAATTAGATGTGTCTACTGCCTTGAATGCATAGACCATTATTGTTGAAACTCCAGCAAAGAAAAGGAATGCTGGAATCCAATGTATGCTCTTTTTCTCTGAAACAAAGAAAACCATTGAAATTAGAAAATAAGAAACAATGGAGATAAACAAAAATACGGTGGTCATATTCATATATTCTATGCTTTCAAAATGGATAGTTGCAAAGATTGAGAGATAGACAGTAAATAGGAACGCTGCAAAAATAGAGGTTGTGTAGAACCACACAGGAACATGTCTGTCTGCTGATTTTTCTTGTGCGCCGAAACCCAAAAAGCTTATCTGATGCTGTATATTTCTTAAGTCATCTTCTTCTTTCTTCCTGTATTCCTGGGCAGGGCTTGGCTTCTTTTTTTCGAAAAAACCTGAGAGGAAGGGCTGCTTTTTTGGTGCATGGGCAGGCTTTTTACGCTCAACCTTTTTGCTGGCAAGTAGTTTTTTATTACGGCCTAAACTTGTCTTAACTTTTTTCACTCTCTTTTTTGCCATTTTGGATATTATTAAATTTTATAAATATAAATTTATCTATTATTGGGACTGTAGATATTGAGCTATTACATCATCAGCAATATCTTTGACAGTATTTGATTCCACAGCAAATCCAAGTCCCTCTAAGCCGCTTACCTTGAAATTATTCAAGCCAATAATTTCCGAGTTTGCATCTACCAATGGTCCTCCTGAGTTTCCTGGATTAATAGGAACGTCTGTCTGCAGGTATATTGGAAGGTCATTTGGGCCTTTTCTATGCACAGCGCTTATTATGCCTTCTGTCACAGTAAATGACAAGCCAGCCGGGTTTCCTAAAGCTATCACTTTCTCACCTACCCGAACATCATCTGAATCACCAAACCTTAAAGCAGGCAATGATGCATCAACCTTAAGAACTGCAACATCAGCAACATCATTATATCCAATTAAAGCTGTATTATAAACATCCTCGCTATAAGTCAAAACCCTTATTATGCTTGCACCCTCCACAACATGGTAATTTGTAACAATAAATCCCCTGCTGTCAATTACTACTCCAGATCCCAAACCTTTATTTGTGCCTACACTAACAACACTTTGTATTACATCATCAATTATTGCTGTAAAATCCTGGCTCTTAACCTGTATACTCTTTAGATCATCTCTTAATTCTCCAAGCTGTATCTCGCTTTGTTTTTCTATCTCATCAATAAGCCCTGTTAAAGTGTTTATTTCCTCTTTGTTTCGCATTTTGAAGTTTCTTAAGTCGCTATCTACTAAATCAATTTCGGATGTGAGGTTCTGATTTAAGGAAGATATATCACTTTTCAGATTCTCGTTTACCCGGTCTAGTTTATTACCTAGTGTTAAGATTTCCCGATTGAGTTCATTAACTTTAGCGTTATAATAAAAAATCAAACTCCCAGATATGGCTATAATAAGGATTATTGAAGCTATTAATGCCTTAACCGGGTTCAAGTTGAATTTTGCCATTTTATTTTTATTTTAGCTTAATCTTATATAATTTTGCAAAAACATCAATAACAAGGCTATTGCCACAATAATCCCATAAACTTTTTTGTCCCACTTTAAGACTTTAGCTCCATCAAGGTTCCATATCGGTATCATGTTGAATAAAGCCAGCCAAGAGTTTATGTAAAATCCATAGAAAGCTATAATACTAATAAATCCCCCATATGAAAGGAATAAAAGCAAGAGAAATAATAATGCCAATGTTATGTTTACTATAGGCCCTGCTGCGCTTATTATGCCATTTCTTCTTGTGCCTACAGGGCCATGTATCATAACAGCTCCTGGCGCTGCAAATACAAACCCAAAAAATGACATGAATATTGCCAATAACAGCATTTGATCAAAAGACCTGAATTCTGCAAAGCAACCATATCTCTGGGCTACTAATTTATGGCCCAATTCATGAAGCAAAAAGCCTGTTCCTACAGTTATAGCTGCCACGATAAAAACTCGGTAAAAGTCTAAGCCGGCTAGTCCCTTCATTACCATTCCAAATGCTATGGAAACTGCTATCCACGCCTTAAGCAAATCCCTTATTTCGGTCTCTGAAGTGTTTATTTTCCCTATGTAGATTTGCTTTGATTGCTGCAAAAAGTCCATAGAAAGATAAAATTAATCGGATTATTAAAAGGTTTTTATTTTGGCTATGTCCCATAAAAAATAAATTAAATTAAAAAGTGTTGAATACAAAAATATGAGAAATTGCTATTGAGCAGATTCTTGGGATTCCTGAGTTTGCTCAAGCTGCTTCTTTTTCTTAGCCATGATAAGCACCTCCTTTAAATTGTCAAAAACCACCCATCAGTGAATTGCGAGCGACTCGCTAGTCGCTCGTCGCGTTCACGGGGTGGCATGATTTCAGTAGCCTCACTTTCAGGTGGTTTTTGATGCTCGGAATTCCACCAATAATGGGTGTGGTTTTCGAGCACTACTCATTCCACCAATCATAGATTGGTGGAATTCCGTTGTTTCAAAGTTTTAGTGGCAAAATGCCAGTTGCTTAAATACCTAATTATTTTCATATACAAGCTATTCGTCAGGTTAATTTAATTTCAATATTGCAATTTTTGATGCTAATTTGGTTTTAATCAACAAATTTATAAACCTACAATTCTTCCGTTTTTTTATGCCGACACAGCTTTCTTATGCAAGGGAAGGAAAGATAACAGAAGAAATGAAATATGTTGCCGCTGTTGAAAATATAGATGCAGATATATTAAGGCAAAAGATAGCAAAAGGCACAGTAATAATACCCGCGAATGTTAATCATAAAAACTTGAAGCCGATTGCCATAGGCCACGGAGTAAAAACAAAAATTAATGCAAATATAGGTGCATCAAAAGTAAGGGCTTCCATTGATGAAGAGCTGGAAAAAATAAGGCTGTGCATGAAATATGGCGCAGATACAGCCATGGATTTAAGCACTAGCGGCAACTTAAACGAGATAAGGGAGGCGATAATTAACGAAGCGACAATTCCTATTGGAACCGTTCCAACATACCAAGTTGTTGAGGAAAAGCAGACAATTGACGATTTAAAAGAAGAAGATTGGCTTGAAGTTATAGAGCTGCAGGCAAAGCAAGGAGTAGATTACATGACGATACATGCCGGAGTATTGCAAAAAACCTTGCCATTACTCAAAGGAAGGATAACCGGAGTTGTAAGCAGGGGAGGGGCAATTTTAGTAAGATGGATGAAAGCGAATAACAAGGAAAACCCATTGTACACTCAATTTGAGCAGATATGCGATATTTTTGAGAAGTACGATGTTACATTTTCTTTAGGAGATTCTTTGAGGCCAGGATGCTTGCATGACGCTACAGATGCGGCGCAAATAGGAGAATTAAAAGTTTTAGGGGAACTAACATTAAAAGCTTGGGAAAGAAACTGCCAGGTTATGATAGAAGGGCCGGGGCATATACCTTTAAATGAAATAAAACTGAATGTAGAGTTAGAAAAAAAATATTGCCACAATGCGCCGTTTTATGTTTTGGGCCCTTTGGTTACCGATATAGCGCCGGGTTATGACCACATAACAAGCTCGATAGGGGCTGCTGTGGCTGGAATGCACGGAGCTGATTACTTGTGCTATGTAACTCCTGCAGAGCATTTAGGATTACCAACCCCTGAAATGGTAAAAGAAGGTATTATTGCATATAAAATAGCGGCGCATGCAGCTGACATTGCAAAAGTAATCCCAAATGCACGTGATAGAGACGACGAGTTAAGCAAGGCAAGATTTGCATTTGACTGGGAAAAGCAGTTTGCATTAAGCCTTGATCCCGAGACTGCAAGAAAAATAAGAAGCGATTTAACCCTAAATGCTGATTTTTGCGGAATGTGTGGTCCTGACTTCTGCTCTATGCGCTTGTACTCAAAAACAGAGGGCATAAAAACGTTTAATGAAGAAAAAAGGAACATTGAGATAAAGCACAGAATGCTGACTAAAGAATTTGCAAAAAAGTTAGTGAATAGGAAGTATATGGCTGAGGAGAAGCTGGTTTAGGAGATTATCTCTGCCAAAAATGCTCCAAAACATAATTCTTAGAGCTTATCTTATACCCTTTTTCCAGTGCATTATGAACATAACTTACTGCATTTTTTACCGCTTCTTTTAATTCCATGCCTTTCGCGATATTTGCGGCAATAGCCGAGCTTAAAGTGCAGCCAGTCCCGTGCCCTATTTTATTTATTTTTTTATTTTTTATTTCCATAAAAGTTTTGCCATTATAAAAAATATCTATGACATAATTATTGCTAATGTCCAGATGCCCGCCTTTTATCAAGACGGATTTACAGCCTAACTTCAAAATCTCCTTTGCAGCATTTTTTACATCTTCCAATGTTTTTATTTTAAAATTAATTAAAACTTCCGCTTCAGGAATATTGGGGGTTGTAATTAAAGCCAATGGTATCAAATCTTTTTTTAAAGCATTAATTGCAGAGTCTTCCAATAGTTTAGCTCCACTAGCTGCAATCATAACAGGATCTAAAACAATATTTTTAATTTTATAATACTTCAATTTGTTTGCAATCGCTTTGATTATACCTAAATTTGAAAGCATCCCTACCTTTGCCGCATCTGCGCCTATATCAGACAAAACTGCATCTATCTGCTTTTCAAGTATATCTAACTGAACATTATATACTGCTATAACCTCTTTTGTGTTTTGAGCAGTAATTGCAGTTATTACAGAGCTTCCATGCACTCCCAAAGCAGAAAATGTCTTTAAATCAGCTTGTATTCCAGCTCCTCCACCTGAATCAGAGCCTGCTATTGTTAGGGCTTTTGGGATTTTCCGTTCCATAGTCATGAAGAAATATCTAACAATTTAAAAAATTAAGCTTTCCCCCTGCTCTGCCCATCAGTTATTCCAGATGCAATTAAATGCGCTATTCTTATTGGTTCCGGTATCAGGCTCCTGGTGCAGACAATTTTCAGAATCTCTTTTGCCTTCTCAATGCTTATTCCCGTCAGCTGCATATAAATTTCACCAACAGGAATGACAGAGCCTGCCTTCTCAATCAGTTTTATCTTATTTTTTTTATTTATTTTTATTAGTGTTTCTTTAATTTTTTCAATATTTGGCTTCTTTCTTATTATTACAACTACGGGCAGCTTAGTTTTTTTATTCAATTCTTTGACATCAATGACATTGAATCCTCCAACAGCAATGCCATTAAGAAAAATGCACTGCAATTGAGGCTTGAACTTGCAATTGTTTATCATCTCCGATATTTTTTTAGTTGCATTATTTCCGTCTATGCTTACTTTAGTTGAAAGTATGCCATCAAAATATTTGCCGCCCCTGAATATTGTCCCTACAACTAAAACTTGCCCCCTCTTGAACTTCTTGAAAGGGCTGTCGTCAATTCCTATTACCCTTATCTCATCTTTTAGCATTTTACAATAAATAAGCGCCTTTGTCTTTGATTATTAATTTTCTGCTTCCCTTAAACCCAATATCGCTGAAAACAGCGTTGCCAAGCATTATCATGGACGCATTTCCATTATTTTTTTCAATGTTTTTTATTGCATCAAGTACTTTTTTGTTTTTTAGTAGCCCGCTGTTGATTGAGAACTCTTTTGATATTCTTATTACATTTTTAAGGTTTATACGATTATGATTTAACAGTTTTAATTTATTTAATGACTTAATGCCAGATTTGTTGATTTTATTTTTCATTTTTTCATTGGAAATTACTTTTTTTGTTTCTATTGGACTGAAATATTTGCAGTAAACTGCTTTGTTTTTTATCGGAATATTATTGGCTTTAAACTTGTAACTTGATTCATATTTTGCCAGAAAGCCGCCAAAGTACTGGTTTACAACATCTCCTAATCCAGTAGAATTCTCAACTTCCGCAATATGCGCAATCATTGCAAGCTCTTTTTTTGGCCTCTTTAGATTCAGTAGGTTATTTAATGCGTAAGCGGTTGCCAATGCGCTTGCACCGCTAATGCCAAAACCCACACCCAAAGGAAAATCTGACTTAATGCTAACAGCGACTTTTTCATTGGTCAATTTTTCAATAACAGAATTTACAGTAGGGAAATCAATTTTTTTATTATTAAAATAGATTATATTTTTATGATTTTTTTTATCATTATTAATTATTTTTTTATTGGATTTAATATTATTGTTAATTTTTTTAATGAATTTTTGATTATTGGTTAATTTTTTTATTGTAACCAAAACACCTTTATTGACTGTAAAGCCCATGCCCAATGAGCCTGACTTTGCAGGATTTTTTGTTTTTTTTATTACAAAGATGCAGCTTATATTTCCTGGAGCGAATGCTTTTGCTGAGTACATAGAATAAAGCGATTAATTTGGAGAATATAAAAAATTAGTGGTGTTAACCCTAAAATTAATGTAGTAAACCATATACTGGTTCTTTTTGCCGGTCATGTGTATATACTGCCCCGTTAGTCAACTTAAAAACCAAAATAGCACTTTCTAAACCATCTGTTATAGCCTCTAATTCCTGCTGGGCATTGTGAATCTTGCTAATTTTTGGATATCCTACAGATAAGCCACGAGCAGCGTCCTCCAATGCTTCAGATGATTGTTCTAATCTTTTGTATAAATAACATGAAATTGCAAAGCCCATAAATAGTTTAGCTTCATCCAAACTTGTAAAATCCTCACGCCTATAAGCTAATCTGTTTGCTACTGCCGCAGATAAATCCTGCACTTCCTCGTCATCAGCAAACTGAGGATAGAATTTGTTTATAGTACTCCTAACTAATGAAGTTAGAATTTTTGGGTTAGGACAATAATTTGTATCTGCGGCATTTTCAGGATCCAACTCTTCCATAAAAGATAAGCAAATAGAACCAAACTCCTCGTCTGTAGCTAATTGATAATAAGCATCTTCTACTTGTTTAAAATAGTGTTCGACGAGCTGTGTAATTCGTGAAGTAGGATCAAATGTTAATTGCATTCTGCCCTCTTCTGTATACTTACGTGCCATTTTTCAAGTCGAAATTAATTATCAATTTTTAAGCTCTTCTAGCATTAAAACGTAATTTAGTACAGAAGCCTAAATGATTATAAAAACCCCAGCAACACCTTTTGGGCATTGCCAGGGAAAAGAGGTGATAGTTTTAACTACTCTAAAGTGGAACTAGTATTTAAATCTTTTGTTTTATGAGTACTTTATAGTAGTATAATATGGCAAGGCTATAATTTATAAACTCGTTTTCATTCATGAATTATATGCCAAAAGCAAGGAAGGAGAAATTCAAGGAATATACTGAAAAATTCAAGACAATGCATGGGGTCTTTGACGACTTTACAAACAGGACTATATTTAAACTCATATCAGATGGTCATTTTGAAGGATTAGAAAGCCCTATAAGCATAGGCAAGGAAAGCAATGTTTTTTCAGCAATAACAAAAAATGGGCATAGGGTAATAGTCAAGATTTATAGGCTGGAAACATGCGACTTTAACAAGATGTATAATTACATTAAGGACGATCCAAGGTACGGCAACCTCAAAGACAAAAAAAGAAAGGTCATTTTTGCATGGGTGCAAAGGGAATATAGAAATTTGATGAATTCGAGAGACGCACAAGTTAATGTTCCAATACCGCTAGCTTTTCTGAATAATGTCATGGTTTTGGAGTTTATAGGCAAAAATGCTGATATCGCGCCTAAGCTAAAAGACAAGATTCCAAAAAACAAAAAGGATTTTTTTGATAAGGTCGTAGAAAACATAAGGAAACTTTACAAAGCAGGGTTAGTGCATGCTGACTTGTCTGCTTTCAACATACTTAATTTTGATGAAAAGCCAGTTTTTATTGATATGTCCCAAGCAACTATATTGAAGCATCCGCAGGCAGAAGAATATTTGGAAAGGGACGTTAAAAATATATGTACATTTTTCAGGAAGATTGGGTTGAAGGTAACTGAAAAGAGTGCATTAAGGAAAATTAAAAAGTAGGCTCATTATAGTAAAGGGCACTATACTTTCAGCAATAGATATGCCCTTTACTTATTACGAACGGACAACTATTGTTCAATCAATATTGTCCGCGAGTATAAGTAAATTTTATAGAATAATAAACAATCCAATGGAAAAATCTCAATAAAAAGCATTCAATTGGATAAGCTTATAAAATAAACAATAAAAACAATTAAGATTAAATGAAATAATAAAAATGACAGTGCCAAAATCGCACCCAAGATATGTATCTTTGAAAATAAGAGACAAGATAGTGGATGGAGTGGAAAAAGGCATTACTTCTTTGCATGGCTTAACCGCTCATGGCCGCGGAGAAGCTTTTGATTATTTATTGGGAGAAAAAACAATGGAAAGCGCAAAAAGGTCTATTGAAGCTGCTGCCGCCTTATTACTGCTTGCAAAATATCCTGTTATTTCCGTCAATGGCAATGCCGCTGCCTTGACAGGTAAGGAATTGGTACAGTTATCTAAGGCAATACCAGCAAAATTAGAAGTTAATATTTTTCATCCATCGAAGCAAAGGGAAATAAAAATAAAAATCCATTTAATAAAAAATGGTGCAAAAGAAGTTTTACTGCCGCAAAAAAACTGTATTATAGAGCATCTTGACAGTAACAGGAAGTATGTAAATGGTGGTATTCTAAAAGCAGATGTTGTTTTTGTGCCTTTGGAGGACGGCGACAGGACAAAAGCATTGGTCAAAAACGGGAAAATGGTTATTGTTGTTGACTTGAATCCAATGTCAAGGTCGGCTCAAAAAGCTACGATAACTATTGTTGATAATATCGTCAGGGCTGTGCCATTAATAATTAAGACAATAAGAAGATATAAAAATTCCGATAAAAATAAATTAAGAAATATTTTAAAAGGCTATAAAAATGAAAAAATGTTAATGGAGACGATGAAAATTATTAATAAAAATTTAATCAAGAATATGCCTCAAAACTTCCCGTAAGTCCTTCTTTTCAATAACAACATCAGCGACTTCCTTAAGCTTTTCTTCCTGGCAGTTGAATGCTATGCCCAATCCTGCTTCTTCCATTACCTTGATATCATTTAAATAATCTCCGACAAAAACGCATTCCTTTAGGCTTATATTCTCCCTCTGCGCTATTAATTTCAATGCCTCTGCCTTTTTTTCAACATCATATTCTGTGACTTTCATTTGTGAAATATTCCCTTCGTTATCGAAATAAATCCTGCTCAAAAAGATGTCATCAAAGATATCCTCATAGTTCGGGATAACCTTTTCCAATAAAATGTTTATTGAGCCTGAGATTATCGCAAGCCTCAAACCTTTCCTCTTCAGCTCGTTAAGTGTTTCCATTGCTCCGTCCATTAATTTCAAATGGCTTATTGCCTTAAAGAATTCTTCTTTTTTCGCATTCTTTTCTTTCCATAGGCTCATGTCGTGCATAGCCCATTCAGCATAGCTTATACGACCGTTAAAGAATTTATTTCTGGCATCTTCCCTCCTATGGGCGTCTGTCTGGAAATAATCATGAAATATTTGCCATGAGAATTTGACATTTTCTATCAAAGTCCCATCAAGGTCAAAGCACACAAGTTTATATTTCGTCATTTTTATTTCTTCACTGCATAAAGCTGCTTTAAGTATTTTTCCTCAACAAAAACATATTTTTTCAACTCCCTTATCATTTTTTCCGCATCCAGCAAAACCCAGCTGTCTCCATGCTTGTACTGCCATAGAACTTCATCAATCAAATATTGCCAATCAAAGTTTTTTTCTTTTTCAACTATGCTTCTTATGTCGTCAAAATCATTTTTTCTTTCAGTCACAGCTTTTAAAAGGACAATATGCTCCTTCCTCAAGACATTTATCTTCAAATTATTTTTTTGCTTAAATTCATGCATAGCAAAAATGTCTTCCTTCATTCCAGGGCTTATTACTGTCTTAAAAATTTTCTTTGAAAAAATATCAAACCTGCTGTCGTCTCTTTTGAACATTCTGGGAATGTCTTTTTCCCTTAATTTTTCAGTTATGTATACATTCTGCGGCGTTGTTTCAGAAAAGCCTAGTGCCTTTAATGCATTAATGAATTCGTCCCTGTCTGCATCTTTCTCAAACATTAAATCTATGTCCTTTGTTCCGTCTTTGTAGCCATAAAACATCATAGCTGTCCCTCCAAACGCATAGCATTCAATATCCCGCTTGATATTCATGCTTATAAGCCTGAATAAATCCATCTGGTCTTCATAAGTTATCATGATGCAATCACCTTTCTTATATCCTCCACTTGTAAGGGAATTTCAACATTCCATTTATTTTTAATTGGATAATATATTTTTTCTGTTGTGCTATACCTTTTAATCAAGTATTGTTTTTTAATGAATTTTTTAGTTTGGTATTTTAATGGCATTTTATTAAGTCTAAAATAAAGCCTTGCAACATCATACAAAGCCCCTACTTTCTGCCAGCAGTCTTTTTCCTTTGCTAATTTATACAGCTTTGGCCAATCAGTTATATGGTTAAAAAGATTCATGCTTGCAAGTATAACCCTGAAGCTTTGAGTCTGTATAGCATCTATAAGAGCTTCTTCGGGCCCATAATGCCCATGAACTTGGTGGTCGTACCATGGCGCAAGCTTCATTTTGGAATATTTGTTTATTATATCAAACATACCAAAATCGCGTTTTCTTTGCTTCCTTGTTGTAATTTTATAGAACCTTTTCTGCTGCCTGCCTCCCGTTGTTGTTACATAGCCTTGCCTTTTAAGCTTGCTTATCAGGTTTAAAGCTGATTGTTTTTTTATATTCAGGGCTTCAGCTACTGTTTCTATTGTATGCAGACCTTCTATTGCTCTGAGTGTTTCTTCTTGGTTAATATATAGTATTTATATTAAGTAATATTTAAACTTTTCTATTTTTATAGTATTTATAACCACTAAATTAGATATTATTCTTAACTAGATAGACCAAGAAGAAAAATCAAAAATAGAATTTTAAAAAATTGTTGTTGTTGGTTTCCAAAATAGGTGTTTATCAATTCAGAAAACCAGTCACAATTTCTGGAGTCATTGCTCTCAATGCTTGATCAGGGCTTCCTAAAATGGTTTTGTAAGCATCAGCTATTGGACCTGCTAATTTTTGCGCGTCGCCTTCGGCGACATTACGTACCCCACGCAGGCCAAAGTGGAGGTCAACGTAGCTATCATTGGCAATGAACCAAGAATCGAGCTCAAAGTTGTAAAGCCAGGAGGCCCGCGCAAGCGCTCCATCTTGTGGAACATTTTGCTTAACATAAGCTGGATTCAGAACATAAACTCTTAGTTTTCTTTTTCCAGCTTCATTAAACATTTTCATGTTTTCGACAAAATCATCTCCACTGCCGTAAACACGCTCTGCAACTCCCCTTTGATGCTCATTTAAACTATCATAATTAGCAGTGCCAATTTCAAAATAACGCCATTGAGAATCATTTCCCTGCAATCTTAAATCAGAAAGCCTAACTTTTAAAGTATCTTCAGCTTTTATAACCGCATCAATTTCCCCTCTTTTTTCTTTTGGAAGAATATAATTGCCAGTTCTTATTAATTGATGGGTTGCTTCCTCAATGTTGTTGAAAACAGAATTTGTTTCGCCTCTGCCTAAATAAAGAAATGCTTCATCTATTCCATCTACTTTTTCAACTAGGTACATAGGACCGTCTGCTGTGTAGAACCACATGTTTCTTAGCTCTGGATTTGTCCTTCTTTCTGTTGTTAGCTGGTCAGAATGACGTATTGTATCTCTTTCAAATTGTGGAAAAGTTTGAGCTAATGGGCCTACTAGGGTTTCTAATGTTCTTTTTGCTGTTTGTGATGTCATTTTTGTTAAGCTGATAGTTTGAAACAGAAAAATGTTTTGGCATTTAAACCTTTCGTTGTTAATTATTGCAGAGTGGTTACGACATTTATTATGAGTATTTATGTTTATGCTGCTTACTCCCTAAACTCAACATCATCAACAATCCCGTCAGAATCCAGATCAACTCCTTCAACAACATTAGCCATTATATTCTTGTTATGTGCGTTTCCGTTGGTTATTTTTTTAAAATGCTTTAGGAAAGCTATTATAGCTGCCCTGGTGCCTGCAAACCTCTTTCCCGCTACAATAAGTATGCCCTTGTCTTTATTTACCGGATTTTTTACCTTAACAATCATTCCGCATTCATCATGCGGGTAATTCTCATTGGTAATTGTTGATTTAATGCTTCCATTTTCAAATTTTATAGGAAGTTTGTCATTAAACCTCTCCATTGTTTTATTTGTTATCGGGCCACCTAAAAGAATCAAATTCCCGTCAAGGTCGTTTTCCCTCACATCCGTATCTAGTTTAACATTAAATTCAGGAACGTAGTTAAGAAACGTTCCCAGAAAAAGGGCTAAATCAATCCCATAATAGCCGTCCCTTGACCTTGCTTTATCAGGGCCGTGTGGATCCGGGCTTCCAACAACAATTAAAGCATCTAATTTTCCGTTTTTTATAAATGGCTCCAGATAAGTCGATTCATTCTTAAATTGAGATATTTTCTGAGTAGGCTCCAAATCTTTAAGCTTAACGACAAAAGCAGGCTCTGTTAAAGCGTAATAGTTGGCTACAGCGCCTTGTTTTGTCTCTTTTTTTACAACTTCAATAACGCCAGCTTTTTCCAGATTTCGTATATGATAGTATACCTTTTGCTCATGGACTTTCAATTCCTTAGCAATGTCTGCCGGATACTTTGCTTCGTCTGCTATGGACTTCAATATTTTTTGGGCTAGTTCAGTGCCAAAATTCTTCAAATTATTGAACTTTATTTCTTTTGCAGGCAATGAAAAGATTTCGTTTTTGTTCTTTTCTATGATGAACATCTTATACTAAAAATTAGTTTTTAATGGTTATACTAACAGTATTGTAGTACTAGTATTTAAGCATTTCCATAATATTTAAATATAACTTTACTATTCCAAAGTGATTTCAAAATGGTAAGCATTGATCAACGTGTAATAGACGAGATTGACAGATTCATAGACGAAGGCTTGTTAACCCTGCATCATTTTCCTTTAGGGGTAATTCTCTCAAATGACATTGCAGGGCCTTGGGTAGACACTGCAAGATTCCAACTTTTGCCAGGTATGAATGAGGCAGCAAAAGAATTTACTACAACACTTCTTAAATATAATTTAACTTTCGTGGGAAATACTAATGGGAATGAGGACGATGCTACTCAGCCTTTAGACGCGTTAGACAATTCTTTAAATCCTAGAGCTATAACTGTAGGCGAAGGTGGAAATGTAATTTTTTATGTAAAAGGAAATAGGATTAGAATTGTAGAACGGGTGGTTTTAAATCCGGCAGAAGAAGTTGAGGCTGTGAATGCTCTTCCAGGAATGTTTAATCCTGATAATAATCCTTTCATGCATTTTATTCTTAATAATACACAAGCAAACGATGGTGACGCTCCAATAAGGACGCCATTCCATACAAAAATAGGATTAACATTTCCAGATAAATATTCAACATTGGAAGGTAGGCTAAATGCTGCAGGTATCGACCTTCGCACTTTTGTACCCGATTTTGATGCTGGTGATTATGGGCATAGTGGGATAAGCCAATTATTGGACTACGGCAAAAGGACTCTGGAAACAACAGTTTCACAAAATGATTGGTTTAGAGGCAAAATAGGAAAAGCTAGCCTTAATGCAGCCAATAGAAGGCTTTACCTTGGGCCAGCGCACGCATTCTTGCCAACTGAATTTGAGTATGACTCTAAAAGAGATATTTATGTGCCTTCAAGAAAAGTAGCTATTCAAAATAATGACTTATTGACGCCGAATAAGGGTAATGGCGTGTATTTGGCAGCCCAATACATGAGAAGCCGTGTTGATAGTGGCTTTCCCTTGTATGATATAGGCTACTCAATCCATATTGCGGATAGGGCAGTAGAGACAACGGAACAAGGAGAGAGAAGATTGGGCTCAAGTGAGAGAACTGCTATTAGGGATGATGCAACAGGAAAGCATGCAAGGCTATTAATGCACGTCACAATGAATCCTGGGGAAAAACCAGCCATAAGTACTGTTGAAGGTGTAACTGTGCTAACTGTTTGTTTAGGCATAGAAGCATTAGGTGTAATTGGCCATGTATATACCCGCCTTTATGAAAATGCTCCTGCATATTCTATAAAAAGAGCATCTTAAGCTAATACTAAAAATATTTTTATAATAGCCATACAATTCTTTTAATAACATTTATATACTTGCTTTGTTATATCAATTAATTCCATTTGAACTAAACCTCTTTTACCAAAATGCTGCATCTGCAGCAATTTTGGTTTTTAACACTGAAAAACAATGTGCGGCATTATTGGCTATATAGGAAACAGAGAAGCAGCTCCTTTAATGATAGAAGGGCTAAAGAAGCTGGAATACAGAGGCTATGATTCTGCTGGGTTTTGCACCGTAAGCAACAACCAAACCTTAATTCAAAAAGATGTTGGCAAGATACAAGAGGTTGAAAAGAAGATTAATTTAAACAACCTTAATGGCAACATTGGCATAAGCCATTGCAGATGGTCGACACACGGAGGCGTAACAAAAGAAAATGCACATCCTCATACAGACTGCAAAAACATGATTTCTATTGTGCATAATGGAATTATTGAGAACTTCTCGGAATTAAAGGAAAAATTGATGGAAAAAGGCCATACATTTAAGTCTTCCACTGATACAGAAGTTGTTGCGCATCTAATAGAAGATAATTATAATGGAAGTATAGAAGAAGCGACAAGGATTGCTTTAAGGCAGATTGAAGGAAGCTATGCCTTAGGCATTGTTTGCGCTAAAGAGCCTCAAAAGCTCATAGCGGCAAGAAACGAAAGCCCATTGATTTTAGGCATTGGCAAAGAAGAGAATTTTATTGCATCTGATGTCCCTGCAATTTTAAAGCACACAAACAGGGTTATTTATCTGGAAAACAAGGAAATTGCGATTTTGACAAAAAATAGCTTTGAGGTCAAAAACATTGATGGAATATCGCTTAACAAAAAAATAAACAATATTGATTGGGATTCCGAACTGGCAGAAAAATCAGGTTATGATCACTTTATGCTAAAAGAAATACATGAGCAGCCAAGAGCAATAACAGAAACGCTGAATGGCAGAATAAAAGATGGAAAGGTAAGCATCAAAGAAGAGCTGAATTTCAGCGATGAAGAACTGGAAAATATTAATAGGATAATAATTATTGCGTGCGGGACCTCATGGCACTCTGCCTTGGCAGGAGAATTTATGCTGGAGGAGCTTGCAAAAATTCCAGTTGAGGTTGAATATGCCTCTGAATTCAGATATAGGCATCCGATAATAAATAATAACACCCTCATCATAGCTATTTCCCAGTCAGGCGAAACAGCTGATACGTTAGCTGCAATAAGGGAAGCAAAAAGGAATGATGCAAAAGTATTGTCAATAGTGAATGCAAAAGGAAGCTCTATTGACCGCGAATCAGATTCTGTTTTATACACGTATGCAGGACCTGAAATAGGGGTTGCTTCTACAAAGGCTTTTACCACCCAATTAGTTGTTTTATACTTGTTTACATTGTTTATGGCTAATCTAAAAAGATCATTGGATTATGGAAAAATATCAGAGTTGCTGGGAAAATTAAGAAAACTGCCGCTGCAAATGGAAGCCTTATTGAGCGAGGAAAATAGGATTAAGAAAATAGCGGAAATTTACAAAGATAAGACAAACTCATTGTTTTTAGGAAGAGGCGTGAATTTTCCAATTGCCCTTGAAGGCGCTTTAAAGCTGAAGGAAGTCAGTTATTTGCATGCAGAGGGTTATCCTGCTGCTGAAATGAAACATGGACCTATAGCTTTAATAGACAAAAACATGCCTGTTGTGTTCATAGCGACAAAAGATGATTATACCTACAAAAAAGTCTTGGGAAATATATATGAAGTTAAGGCAAGGAATGGTATTGTGATTGCTATAGCAACAGAAGGGGACGAGGAGGTTAGTAAATTAGCTGATTACGCAATTTATATTCCAAAAACCCTTTATATTTTAAGCTCTATATTGACTGCTGTTCCACTGCAATTATTGGCTTACTATGTTGCTCTGGATAGGGGCTTGGATCCGGATAAGCCAAGGAATCTAAGCAAAAGTGTAGTGGTTGAATGAATAAAAACCTGACCTATAGAATCCTTATTAAGCTCTTTTCCCGCTACGAAGTTCGGGAAAATTGCGGCAGCAAAGTATTTTAATGGCTCGTATTCAATCTAGCGAACAAAGTGAGCAATAAAGAACAAGAATCAAGGGGGACATTTCGATTAGTCGTTTCGTTCATTAGGGTGGGGGCGTTATTTAATATTAAATAATGGAAAGATTTATAAACAAGTGGAAGTATGTATTTCCAAATGGAAAGAAAAATAACCATCTTGAAACCCTTTTTTGAAGACCCAAATAGGAAGTTTAGCATCAGGGAGCTTTCTAGAATTTTAAAAATAAATCATACGACTGTGAGACAATATCTTAATAAGCTAGTTAAAGAAGGTTTTCTGTCTTCAAAAAAAGAAGGATTGTATTCTTTTTATCAATTGATTTTATCAAAAAAAGCGCTAAATTTAAAGTTATATTACAATCTAGAAAAAATTAGAAATTCAAATCTTATTGAGGACCTAGAGAAGGCATACGATTTACCAGTTATTGTTCTATTTGGAAGCTACACTTTGGCTAGAGATGATACTAGTAGTGACATAGATATTTGTTTAATCTCTAATGTTGATAAAGAGTTTCAAACTAACAAATATGAAAAAAGTTTAAATAGGAAGATAAGCTTGCATAAGTTTAACAAAGATTCATGGGATAAAGCAAAAAAATCAAATCCCAATCTGATAAATAATATCTGTAATGGAATCGTCTTATCTGGTGAATTTGTGGTTTTATGAATTTTGAAAATAGTTTAGTTAATGGAAAAGCGAAAAAAGTCGTGCCAAATAAGATAAGGTCTTCAAGCATCTTTAAATCATCAATTCAAGCCATTGAAACTGCCAAGACCATACAATTAAATCAGAATACTTTAAAATCAATCTTAAGAGAACTTTATGAAGGACTGAGAGAATATTGTGAGGCAATAGGCTATTTAAAAGGTTATAAATTTCTGGACCATGAATCAATTGGTTATTTTTTAAGAGACATCCTCAAAGAACAATCAGTGTTTATGAAATTTGACAGATACAGAAGGTTAAGGAACGGAATAAACTACTATGGTGAAGACATTGACATTGAAACTGTGAAAGAAGCAATTAAAGAAATTCCTGGGCTCATTAAAGAATTAGAAAAATTTTCTGAGGACTAATAACTTATACTTTTATCTCCATTTTAGCATTTCATTATAAAAATGTTCTGCTTGTTTCTTATCAAACACCTCGGGGTCGCCAATACATTTTGTTTCTACAAAATTTTTATTTTTGTCATATATGTTCCATATAACATATTTGTATGTTTTTCCAATTTCTCCTTCTTTTGAAATTATAGTTTTTTCAACATATGCATTGACACTACCTATTCCAAAAAAACTAGAATATCCCCCACAATAATACTTATTTAGATTCTCACCTTCCTTTGTTCCTTTTCTACATGTTGCATCTCCTTTAACAGTCCAGCCATCATAGGTTTTCTCCCTAATATTTAATCCCAAAAAGTTATCCTCCTGCATTGTAACATCTATTTGTGGGCAAGTGCTTTTTGGTGGTAATTTAATTACAGAAAGATTAATTTTAGCATTGATGGGATTAAATGTTTGGAATTCTGTCCTTTCATAAGATTCTACTACTGAATTTACAACCTTATCTTGATTTTTGAAAGCAAAGAAAAGTAAAAGAACAACTGCTATGGCTATTATTGCTTTAGTTCCATGATTTAATCCGCGAAAGGTATATTTAAGGTTTAGAGTCAAATGCCAAGCCTTTCTTAAAATAAAGAAAAATAAAACAAGCTGCAATAAAGAACCAATTTTTATGAACACCAAGATAATCTGAAAACCAATATGTAAAATTATTCCACTTTCTTTGAAAAAACTGTTTCATTTTTTCCAATAATTCATTTTCTTTCATCTTTTACCAATTTTTTCTTTTTAATATTTTGTTTGTTGAGGTGTTTTGTCCGTCGCCCCACCCCCACCCCCACCCCCCTCGTTTTTCGTCGTCGAAATGCCCCCCTATCAGTCGTTTAGCCACTAAAAATTATTGAGTTTAACAAGAATTAAAAAAATAAAAAATTTGGCAGCTAAAAAGTTTCTTTCTTCAAAATCGCTTTTTCAACATTCCATTTACCAGCACCATACACCACTAATATAAGGAATGATGCAAAATAAAGCAATGCCAGCTCTCCTTGATTTAGTAAAGGTATTAAGCCGCCAGATGCATGCACTATGAAGTATGCCGCAAGCATTTCTATAGCGGATATGACTGCTGCCAATCTTGTAAACAGGCCGAGGGTAATTGCTATTCCAGCAATAATCTCTATAAGCCCTGCTGCCCCAAATAAGCTCATTAACGGAACTGTGTTGCCTCCAACACCACCAAACATTCCAAACAATTTTTGCAAGCCATGCTGCAAAAACAACAATCCAACAAAAACCCTAAAAACAAAATAGAAATAATCCTTGTTTGCATATTTTTCAATTAATTCCATTTTCAAACCTCCTATTTGGTTATTTCCACTTCTAAG
>JACPJP010000025.1 GCA_016187495.1 Candidatus Woesearchaeota archaeon | reverse complement strand
GGGTATTACTATATTGTTGAAAATAAGATAATAAACGGAAGGCCAACAATGAAGCATGTCTTATACTTGGGAAGTGTTGAGAAAATTCTTAACATTTTTAGGAGTTTAAAGAAAAATAAGGGCTAATTCTTACACACAACTGGTTTATCTGTTCCTTGTCAAATCCACAATCGGCTTCCTTCCAATATAACCTGCATCTATCTCATGCCAGAACTTAATTTGCTTTTCCCCCAATTTCCAGCATAAGAAAATATCACGGCCCTCGAAGCGATAATAGAAATCTACAATCCCGAACTCAAGGTCTTTTACCAAGCAGCCCATTTCCTCGAGCTTCTCTATGTTGTCGTAAAATTCATAAGAAAGCTTATGGAACTGCTTGTTGGCCTTTGTTATTTTGCTAAAGTCTTCATAGCAGTCATCATAAACTTCTATCTCTATAGACTCAATGATCTCAAGGGCTTTGTTAAGTTTTATTGTTCTACTGAGGATTTTTTCAATTTCTGGCAATAACCTTTCAGCATCTTCTATGGTGAACTATTTTTTTAAGAACTCTTGCTCTATATTCTTGCTTTTTGTCATGCAGCATCTGAATTTTATCTGGAATTTATAAACTTTTTGAAAAGGACTTTTTATTGATTTAAAAATAAAAATGGTTATTTAATATTTTTGGAATGAAACTATAATCTTACCTTAAAATACCGAGGTTGTTAAAAATTAAGGTTCTGGTACATTAACGTTTGATAAATGAGGTGGTGCGGATTGTTTGATAAAATTATTAGACGAGTTAGAAAATAATATACCTATTGCTGGTAATAAATTTGTGCAGAATCTTTAAGTGGTTACAATCTTATCAGAAATATCCCAAGATTTGGCTTTGCATTTTACACTACCTCTTGCATGAGCCTCCATACAATGATGGGGATCAAAATCTTTAACGCTCCCTTTTATATCAATTTCGTGTGCACGAAATATAACTCGTTTACTTAAAACAGAGTCTAAGAGCAACCAAGGTTCGCCATCTTGAAAATATTTAATTGGGACTTTTAAGATACTAGCCATTTTCTTTTACTATACCATCTTTCTCTAAACTATCCATTATTCTTTCAATTTGTTCAGCAGATAAATTTAAATCAGCAACTAATCTTATGATGTTTATCTTATTGATACCTGACTTTTTATTTTTCTTTAAATAGTTGGTTATTTCGATTTTTGCTTCTTGATCCGATAATTGCCTTTCGAAATGTGATTCTGCTAATAATTTTTGATTCTTCAATTCGTTTTCTAAAGAAGACATTCTATTTTGTAAGTCATGAATAAAATTATATATTGCCCTATCCCTAGCTTCTTCAAAATTTAAAGGAACTTCAATTTTTTGTTTTTCAAAAGAGATAATGGCAGTATTACCGGTCTTTTGAATTTCAAACATTTCTTGCGTTTTAATCATTTTATTTCTAGTTCTTCCAAAACTTTCAAAAATTGTTCAGAAGCATCTGTTTTTTCTGTGCTAATATGGACAATTTTACCTTCAACTTCTTTTTTACTTTCATGTGCCAAAATTATTGGATGTTGAATTTTTAGTTTGTCATCCTTTTCATCGAATACCATTAACACCATCGCCACAGGGTCAATATGTAATTTTTTTTCTTTAATTTTTTCTAGAAAATTTTCTTTTAACAAATCCTTTATCGAAATGCCTTCGAAAAGTAAAACTTCTTCTTTTCTTAATAGTCTTGGCATTTGGATAATAAATAAAGTAACTAATATTTAAATGTTTGTTGTTATTTATTATATATCTTTCAGTATCTATTATACCCCCTTATTGGTAAATCAAACAAAACGCAACAAAATCAAGAAATAGGGCTAAATCAAATGACTACACACCAGAACCAAAATTAAACAAATATTTAAATAACTAAGAAGAATTAAATTATATAATGAAGCATACTTTTAAAGTTACTTTATTGCTGGCTCTGATTTTCTTTGTTACGCAGGTAGTAGGACTTGTTATAACTAAGGAATATGTCTCTACTAATGAATATATAGACCCTGAAACAAAAGCAGTTGTAAAGCAAGTTGTCTCTGAGGATTTGCCTTATAACCTGGAAAGGCCGGAAATAGAGCAGTCAACCTCGTATATATGGATAACCCTAGCTGTAATAATCGGGACTTTGCTACTTTTGCTGATAATAAAATTCAAAAAAATGAGCTTATGGAAATTATGGTTTTTCTTTGCTGTTTTTTTCAGCATTGCAATTGCATTTGCGCCATTTACCGGACAGGTAATTGCAGCTTTTCTTGCATTTATTTTTGCTTTAATGAAGGTATACAAGCCAACGGCGATACTCAACAACTTTACGGAGATTTTTATTTATGGTGGATTAGCCGCGATATTTGTCCCCATCATAAACTTGTTTGCAGCGTTTGCTTTATTGTTTTTAATTTCAATCTATGATATTATTGCGGTAAGGCACACAAGGCATATGGTCAAGCTTGCAAAGTTTCAGGCAAAAAGCAACGTCTTTGCTGGCTTATTGGTCCCATATGGAAAAGGGAAAGGCATTGCGGCAGAAGGAAAAGGCATTATACACAACAATGAGAAAGGAAGAGTTGCTGTTCTTGGCGGCGGAGACATTGGATTTCCGTTGTTGTTTGCTGGCGCTGTCATGAAAGACCTGATGCTTGCCAGTACAGAAACTATTGGGTTTTTGAAAACGTTAATAATTCCTATTTTTGTTACGTTTGCATTACTTTATCTTCTTGTTACTGGAGAAAAAGACAAGTTTTATCCTGCAATGCCTTATCTGGCTGTAGGGTGTGTTTTGGGGTATTTAGCTATTTTATTATTTTTATGATTTATGTGTTCTCCTCATGAACATCATCTGAAGCGTGACTTCCTAACTCGGTCTGCTTTTCTTCAATAATCTCGTTTATTTCCTTAACCCTTTCTTCTTCCTGCTGCTCAAACTCATGTATCCTCAAGCCTTCTTTCTTTGCGTATTTAAACAATGTTTTTTGCCCCTGCTCTACATTATAGCTTATAGGGTTTATGACCATACCATCTGTTGCTGCTATAATCTGGCAGTTAGTCTCTTTTTGTATTTCCCTTACCTCATATAAGGGATCTGCTTTGAGGAAATTAATGCCAAAATGGGTTATTATCACTAATCTTGGATTCACTTTTTGGATTAGTTTTATTGCATCTTCCTTGCATAAGTTGTACTTGTCTTCATCTTTTTTCAAACAAGGAACGTTAAGGATTAAAATGTTTGAGTTTTTATATTCCTCAAGCGCTTCCGCGTTATACATTGTGTTTCCGGCGTATGTCAATGTGTAATCTGGCGTAATGAACTTGAACCCGATTGCATTAGGGTCAGAATATTTCGCTTTTATTGCCTTTACCTCAATATCATTTATTCCTACTTTTTTTCCTGCCTCAAGCACAATGAATCTCTCCAAGCAATCACGATAGAATTTCTGCAGCACAGGATAGTGGCTTTCGCTTCCGTTTATTATTGTGTTATTAGCTACCAAAACACCTTTCTTGTCAAAGCCATTGTATGTCATGGCATCTATCACAGCGTTAATGTCATTGCAGTTGTTAATGTTGTTGTTTGAAACAAACAAAGCAGTATTTGCCCTTAGATTAATTCCAGCTTCCTTTGCCATTACCAATGAGCCAGGACCGGGGTCAATATGGTACTGGTCGTCATTTACCTGTAAAATAATGCCGCCAGATGCCCTAATCTGTTTGCCAACGACATAGCTATCCCCGCCTGTGCCTAGAAAGATAATATTAGATGTAATTTTTACCCCCTTAAAATAATTAAAGTTTGAGGTAGATTATAAATTTTTCTATGGTTTTGAGAACGTGTAGCGAAACAAGTGCTTTATGCAGCTAAAGATGAGAAATTAACTTCTATGGGAAGATCAAGCTTAATGTCTTTCATATCTTTGGACCTTTTCTTGAAACTTACTATTCCGACGCTTTTTATCTCGTTTGTCTTTTCGTCTTTTCTTAGGAAAATTCCTGGCTGGACTTCCTCTGCATGACATTTTGTTGGCTTGCCTATTGAAATCTCCAAGAAATCTCCTTCTTCATCGTAATAAACGTTCATTAGACCTTTCATTTTATGCTCTTTACAAAGTAAGCTGTGATTATAAAGCCTTCTCCATTTAAATATTTAACGATAACCAAGAGGTTTTTTGCTGGTGATTCTATGCTTTTGTAATATCTATAATAATACCTGATATCTTCATCATAATCAACTTCCTTTATTTTTATTGGATTTTTTAGTGTTTCTTGTATTTCTTCAAGATAGCCAGATACCTCTGGATGCTCTTCGTTAATATGAGCCCATCCTTCTTTAGATAAATGTATATTTCTACCTGATTTATCTATTGTTTGGAAAATGTGGAGCATATGGATTAATAGATTTTAATTGTATTTAAAGGTGTTGGAAGATTTTTGAGTGGCTATGATGATAGTATAAGGGTATTCAGAATTAAAACTAGACATCCATCCTTACAATCTGCTCAATCTCCCTTTTGCTGACAGCGCATCCATTTAGCTTAACTCCCCAAAGCACGCTTTCCAGCAGGGTTTTCCTTGAGTTTGGCATGCTGGAGATATTGGAGATATATTTGTCCAATAAGCCCTTTTCATATGCTATTGTAACCAATTCAACAGACCTTATTATCTTGATGCCTCTTGTTATTTTTTTGAACTCGTTTAAACTTTCTTTATTTTTTTCTACTTTTGCATGCAGTTTATGTTTCATTATGTTATGGAGTCTATCAGGATTTTCCATAAGCAGCCTTGCGGTCTTTTCATCAACAGCAAACGCATCAGCCTTTTTCTGCAAATAGAGCGCGATTGCAGACATCTCAGCTTCATGGACTATCTGCATATTATGCCCAAAAGCGTTAAAGCAGTTGTTTGCTATCGAAAGAAGATGCAGTGCCTGGTTTCTTATTGCATCGCTATCAATTACCTCCAGGGTTTTGTTTTCTATGTAATGAAGAACTTGCAGGGCCTCAAACATGTATTTTCTTGTTTTGTTTAGCGGAGTGTCTACAAGCTCGTGCTTTACCTGTTCTGTTATGCAGAACTCTGCATTAGAGATTTTTTTTAGCGGCTCAAGAATCCAAAGCAGATTATTCATTGTAAGGCTTATTATAGGGCCTGCGTCAAATACTATCGTTTTCATGCAAACAAGCTCCTGGCAAATTTTAATCTTGCCCTTGCACCAATGATTTGAGGCGCATTTTCCGCAAGATTTGTCTTTCCAATATAATTCATTAACTCCCACTGCGATATTCCAAGAATATGAGAGGCTTTCGCGCATGACAATCCATGCTCGCAAAGCTTAGAGCCTTTTTTTATCTGGGCCTGGTTTATGACTTTCTGAACGTAAATCCTTATTTTGCTGTCCAGCCTTGATATTTCAGAAAATAATTTTTTGATTGTGGCATGGAAGTCGTCTTCTTTGTCATTTTCTAGGTTATCTCTCGCTTCTTTAAGAAGATTTAATACCCCGTTGTAATCAAATTCAGGATTTCTTTGAATTATCTTTGAAAGCGCATAAATCAAGACTGCTATGGATACAGAACACCCATCTTGAAATACTGAAGCATTGTGGATTGTGTTGTTGCTCAGCTCATTCAGCTCTGTGGCATCTTTTTCTCCCTTTGTTTCCAATATCTCTATTACCCTGCTGATAATCTGCAATGCATCATTTCTTACAGCACTTTCCATACTATACAAATTTATCCAGCATTTATATAAAACTTTCTTACTTCTCAATAGAAAAGTATAAATATCTAATCTTAAATGGGACAACTAAAGAGTAAAAAAAGGTGCATTTATGATTAACATTGTAAGGAGTTTTATCAATAAAGTTCTGAGGGGCATATTCAAGAAAAAGAAAAACTTTAAGCTTGGATTATATGGCCCCCCTAACGGCGGAAAAACAACATTAGCAAATAGGATTTGCAAGGATTGGCTGGGCCAGGATATGGGGACTGTTTCTAACATTGCGCATGAGACAAGGGAAGTGCAGATAAAGGAAGAGATAAGCATAAAGTCAAAAGGCAAGGAATTAACTTTTAATCTGGTAGATACGCCCGGAATAGCTACAAAGATAGATTTTGAGGATTTTATCAAATCAGGTATGAAGGAAAAGCAAGCCAAGGAGAGGGCGAAAGAAGCCACCAAAGGAGTCATAGACGCTATTAAATGGCTTGATGAAATGGATGCTGTTGTAATTGTGCTGGATGCTACAAAGGACCCCTATACACAGGTCAATGTAACAATTGTCGGCAATTTGCAGGCAAGAAACATACCTGTGCTAATTGTCGCAAATAAATCCGATTTAAAGAAAGCAGACATAAAAAAAGTTCAGGCTGCTTACCCCCAATATAATGTTATAGGCATATCGGCAAAGTACGGCAATAATATTGACCAGTTTTATGAGGGATTATTTGCAATAGCTGGCTGATCCATTTCAAATAATAACGATTTAGTCAAAAAAGAGGCATAGATAAAAATGGTAACTCTACAATTTGTCCCCTACAATGAGATAGAGGATTTAGGCAGCGCCCGCAGGGTTAAGAAGCTTATTGACATAGTTAAGGAGAACAAAATTGTATTGCTGCAGGGCAGATTGAAAAAAGAGGAGGAAACAGACCTTATATCAATAGCAATGGAGGAGATAGGGGCTAAGTTTAAAGGCATAGAATTGGCCGTAATAAATCCGGAAGGCAAGGATAAATCAGGATTAAAGAAAATGAGGAATAATTTTTTTGGCATGCTGCTTGGAGACAGGCAGGGGCTTACTGTCATAGGCCCTGCAACCATTGTAAAGGAAATTAAGAAGGACCCCAACAAAATAGAGCTTTTGACGAAAGAGGGCAAGAAGAAAAAATAGTGGATAGAGAAAAATAAGTCAAAGTCCATTGAGGTACACAAACACTTTCAGAATAGAATAGCATTTATTTCCACATTCATAAAAATAATATTAATTCAATAAAAATAAGAAACAATAATAAGATTTTTTGCTTTAAGAAAGTGTGATAGCAAAAAATAATCCAAATAGTTGTGAACAACTAACAGAAGACGAAAATTTCAATAACGTAGACAGCAAGAAATTTTTCCTATTATTAATATTATTTTCAATGCCCTAAGACTTTAAGGGTATTATAAAGAAAACCTGCGCAAATTGTTGTGCACATACGATAAAACTAAATTAAGGTTGAACCAAAATGCCCCATCAATGCGTAAGATGCAACAGTTTCTATGAAGATGGCGCAAAGGAACTTCTAAACGGCTGCGGCTGCGGTGGAAAACTGTTTTTCTTCATCAAGAAGGAAAGACTGGAAGATATGAAAAAAATTGCGGATGAGATAAACTTGTCTGATAAAGACAAAGAGCAAATAGAGCAGGATGTTTTTGATTTGGTTGGGAGCGAAATAGATAGGGACCAGCCAGTTATTCTTGATTTGGAGGCGATAAGGGTTTTGAGACCAGGAAAGTATGAGCTTGATTTGGTGCACTTATTCAAGAAAGAGCCATTGATATTCAGATTAGAGGAAGGGAAATATATGATTGATCTGGTGCAGAGCTTTGAGAAGTTTAGGAAGAAGTAAGCGCTTTGTATTTATTGTACAATTTCAGTATCCCAAAACAGAAATGTTTTTATATACGATAAAACGTGTATAGTATGGGTGGTTTAAATTCGATGGATAATTTTTGTACTAACAATTGTGCTTATATCTATTTATGGGTGCGCTGAAAAATCTTCCGGACCTATAGGGGCTGAAGAAATACAGAATATCGTAAAGGAAAAACCTGTTTCTGAAGTTATAGATGAAATCCATGATATAGACACTGAAACAAGCGTTCTGTACAATAATTTTGATAGTGATTACACCAAATTTTATGATTCTTTAGATTATGCTAGTACATTAGAGGAATTAAATACTATCCAAAGATATGCTGACAGATCGAAGGAGTCTGCTAAAAAAGCTACTGAAAAGTTCAATATTTTACTCGATGAAATCAATGAAATTAAAAAAAGAGAGTTAGTCGGAAATCAAAAACGCTATATTGAAAAATTAGAACACGCTACTATAAGCTATAATCAACTTATAGGTGCAGATTTAAAATTGATAGATGCGTTTCTCAAGTTGGCGGCGTATCAAACTCATAATACCCTATTCATAGAGGGCTATAAGGATATAGTAAGGTCCTTAATTCGACTCCCCGAATTCGATAAAGATAAAAATTGGAAAGCCCTTAATGAGGAACTTCAATCAATGGATAATGAATTAAAATCTGCCAAGGAAGAAGTTAAATTAATGAAAGAACAAATATTTTTTGGATTTTTAAATAAGTATGATGAATTTGTGTCCCTGATGCAGGAGCATGTTGATAAAACAAAAGTAGTTGTCGGAAAAAAGGAGAAAGGGATAACGGTTTCCCAAAGTGAGATTAATGAAGCGGATAATCCTGGCATAAATGCATTGAAAATATTTGAGTCTGATCAATCTGGAGCCATATATGTTGAGGGTGAATCAGAAGAGGTTGAAGCATATAGTACCAAAAATATATACCCATTAGGAGATACGGCAGATGAATTTTTTAATAGTGCAGACACTTATTATTCAGATGCAAAACTAATTTACGAACAACTGCCAAAAGGAGAAACAACAACTGCTCAAACTCCATGATCATATCATAAAACGCATTCTTATTTATTATTTGCTCGTCGCAATTTCTATAACATCTCTATTCTTCAATAAATAATCCTTTCCTACGGGCCTTTTTGTCTTTACGTCTATGGCTTTGATAAAACCTTTTCCGATATCTGTGTGGAGCTTGAATGCAAAGTCCAGCGCGGTTGAGTTTGGCGGCATCAAAAAGCAGTCTGGAAGAACATTTCCATGCTGGTCTGTTAGCTTATTTACCCCTCCTGGAAATATAGCAACATATTTCAACATCTCAAAAACAGCTTTATTAAGAATATCTTGGATTCCTGTTGAGCCGTATTTTTCCAAAACATTATTTTTTATAAAATCCAAGGCTTTTTTCTGTTTTTCATTTAATTTTTCTTCGTTCTTTATTTTAAAATGATTTTCCCCTGGAATGTAATCAATCAATTCGTGCTTTGCAGCTTCCCTTAGTGCAAGCTCCGATTCTGCACTGCAAGGAATGAGAGTATAATCCTTAAATTTCTCTTTTAGCGCTTCAAAATTTTTATCTGAGCCATTAACATCGATCTTGTTGCATGCTATGAGCATCGGCTTTGTTTCTTTTCTTAGATCTATTGCAATCCTTAACAAAACATTTTTATTCCATTTCATAATATCTGTATCTAATCCTAATTTTTCAATTACATTTTTCATTAAATCCTCTGTTACCCTTAGAGAACTTAATTGCCTTGAAACTGCTTTATGCAGTTCAGGCCTTTCCTGGTTTACAGTTCTCGCGAATTTTTCCCATCCCTTTTCTATCAATCTTAGGTACCACATATCTAACTCGTGCTCGAGAAACTCTATGTCGCTAGCAGGGTCGTAGCTTAAAGGATCTACAGATTCGCCTTTTTCATTTGTTGAGCCAGAAATATCAATAATATGTATTAAAACATCTGCCTGGTTAAGATCGTCAAGAAACTGGTTTCCCATTCCCTTGCCCTCATGTGCACCTGGAACTAACCCTGCTACATCAAGCAAATCCACAGGAACAAATCTTTTCCCATCTATGCAGTAACCAAAACGAGGGTTGCATTTAACGTTAAACTCCTTATCTACACAATCAACTTTTACAAAACCTGCACCATGATTCGGCTTTATTGTGGTGAATGGGTAGTTTGCTATCTCTACTTCTGCTAATGTAGCAGCTTTGAAGAAAGTCGATTTTCCGCTGCTTGGTTTTCCAACAATGCCTATAAGCATTTTTTTCAGAAAACTATTTTATTTTAATTAACTTTTTATTTTGCAGATATTAAATTTTGTGCAATGTATTAAAATCTATACTGGTATAGCCTACCGAAAAATTTATAAATTTAGCATAAGATACTCACAGTCATGGTGTATATGCAGGATGGAAGGCAGGGGGATGTTATTAGGCAGATTCCAATGTTTTCAGTCAAATATAAGGATGTTTTCCATCTCAGAAACCTTTATGTAATGATGCACGAGCTTCTGCTTGAGGAAGGATGGCTTGGTTTTGATAACCAAGTCACAGACATTACATCACATTCAGACCTGGAAACATTATACTCTGAAAATGTTTTCCAGAAGGGCATACATTATGGCGGCAAAGAGATGTGGGTTTGGTGGAGAGCCCAGAGGCACCATCTCGGAAGAAGGAGCGACTATTTTCTAGACACATTGGACATAGATTGGCATGGTGACAGGCTGTCGGATGTGGAGATAGTCCATCAGGGAAAAAAGATGAAAGTTAATCATGGAGAGGTAGAAATATTTTTTAAGGCTAGGATAATCTCTGACATAGGCCATAAGTGGGAGCACAGCCAGTTTATGAAGCACTTTAAGCGTATCTATGAGGACAGGCTTATGCATGCCCACATTGAGAAAAGGGAGAAGGACTTATGGCGCGATGTTTACAGGATTCAAAGCAAAGTAAAGGCTTACCTTAACTTGAAGACTTGGATGCCTACTCCAGAACTGTTCCATCCGCAGCTTTATGGGTGGGAAGGGCAGTTTTGATTTTTAATTAGGACAATGTTTTTAAAGGCAATAAATTTTCATTTCTGTTTAAATGCCTCTGTAGCATAGTAGCTATTGCGGCAGACTTGTACTTATAAGGAAATCTGCAGGTCGCCGGTGCAACTCCGGCCAGAGGCTTTTCAATATCTTATAGAGCAAACTCCATATTTTTTCAGAAAACTATATAAACAAGTTATCTTAATTTATCTTCAAACAGAGACTAAAGGGTTTTTGTGTTCTGAATCAAGGGGGGAAGTATGGGAAGAAAAATAACAACGATTCCTAGGGCACCTGTTGGAAGAATTTTGATGAAGGCAGGAGCTAAAAGAGTATCACAGGATGCTATGGATGCCTTTACCGAGATACTTATAGAGATGACTGAGAAAATTGCTGCCCAAGCAGCTAAAATTGCAAAGCATTCAGGAAGAAAGACCGTCAATGAAGGGGATATAAGGCTGGCTGCAAAGCAATAAATCGTTTTCTCGTCTATACAATAATTGCCAATAGAAAACTTTAAAAAGAAGCATATATACTCTGAAATATATTACATAAAACAAAGTTTACAAAGATAATATAGATAACATCAATAAATTTGATAAATCTGGGGGCTGGTCAAATGGAAAATAAGGAAATTTTTAGTGTATTTTTTCGCGAGAAGCCGGCAATGATGCTTGTAGAATTAAAAAACGCAAAATCGACTATTTATGCTTCCTCGCTTGCAAAATCTGTTGACTGCACGTATTCTCATGTTGTAAAAATTCTCCAAGAAATGGAGAAAGCCGGATTGGTTAATTTCGAGAAACAGGGAAGGCTGAAATTATTGACGTTAACAAAATCAGGCTCTGAGATTGCAGACCATATCGATGGGATAAGAGTTAAATTATAATCAGACTATTTCTTCCATTGCATTTTTTTCCAGAACAACTTTTGCTTTTTTTATGAATTCTTCCTCAAAATTGGTAGATATTAAAGCTCCTGCAGCATTTGCGTGGCCACCAGCTTCACAATTTGGAATACCTTCTATTATTTTGACAATTATATTTTTTAAGTCAATATTTTCATCGTTTCTTGACATTCTTAAGGATACTTTTGTTGTGCCATCTGCTATCTGGGCCATAGACATTACAAATTTTTCCTTTATTTCGTTTGATTTTGCCACTATAGAAGCTAAAGTTCCTATTATTGTTGGCCTTATCTTATCCTGGGCATTGATTAGTACATACCCATTACCCTTGATCACAAATTCACTTGCTTTATTTTGATCATACCACTCCAACGATTTAATTATTTCCCTCTTGTAGTCTGCCATTAGGGATATTGCCCGTTTCTTTATCTTATCATCGCCTAAACACGCGCCTATGCCTAATGATGCCTTATCCAATCTTCCGCAGGCATTAAGCAATGTTGCAAATTCTTTTGCATCTTTTGTCGGGCTTTCATGGTCCTCTTCCCTTAGCAGGTAAACATTTCCCAGCACATCTTCCGGATTTTTTTCCCCAAGCCTTGTTAATATGACTCCAGTTACAAGATTTTTCATTTCTTTTTCTGTCAAGTGCATGACCTTTTTCCATCCGCTGCCATTTTTTGGGTTTATTCCAATATGCTGCAAAAACTGTATTGCTCCGGACTCAGAGCCGCTTACGCCTGGAATAAAGGGATCAGTAGAATATTCGAGGACTTTATGTAGTGGCTTTGTCTGGGCTCCGAACATTCTCAAGCCCCTTATCACTTTTATTTTTCCATTGTCAACTGCTATTTTTAGGATGCCATTATTTATTTTTTCAAACCCATTGTGCTCTTGCATATCCCCTATTGCGCCGATAATAGCGACATGTGCAAATTCCTCCATTTTTTTGTCCAAGGAGCTTGCGAAGAGGTAAACAACGCCTGCGCCTGCAACCTCAACGCTGCCATTAATCCCAAATTTATGGGGATTCACAAAGAAGACATTATCACTTTCCATCTTTAATTTTTCAGGTTCATGGTGGTCAAGTATAAATACCTTTTTCCCTTTAAAGAGAGTTTCTATCTCCGTCAATGCTCCTGAGCCTAAATCAGTAAAAATGAAATAGTTGTATGGCTCTCTTGCCAACTGCTCCAAAACCTCTTTTTTTATCTGTTGGACTATTGATATGGAATATTTCCTGCTGTCATTGTTTAAGCACTTAATCATCAAAGAAGCAGCGCTTATGCCATCAGCATCTAAATGGCTTACAACCCTTATGACCTCATTTTTAGGGATTTTTTTGAATTCTTCAACAGCTTTTTTTATATCTTCCTTAAAGAGTTCGTAAGGGTCCATTTTTGAAAATTTAGAAATGGGACACTTTATATATGTTTTTATTTTACTTCCCAAACCTCCTCTCCCTTCGGTTAAATTTGTCAATAATCTCTATTAAGTCCTCTTTTTCAAACTCTGGCCATAACTTATCTATAAAAAAAAGCTCCGCATAGCTATTCTGCCACAAAAGGAAATTGCTCAGCCTTTTTTCCCCTCCTGGCCTTATTAAAATATCAACATTGTCAGGAACGTAAAGATTTTCTTGAATGACGCTTTCACTAATCTCCTTAATTCCTTTTTTTATAATTTTTTTAAAAGCATCTACAATTTCACTCCTTGAGCCATAAGCCAATGCAAGGTTCAGTTTATAATTGCTATAGCTTTTTGTTAAGTCCATGACTTCCTGCATGGATTTTTGCATGTCATCAGGAAACATAGAAAGCCTTCCAACAAAGCTTATTTTTACCTTGTTGTCATGTATTGCTTTGTCTTTTTTAAAATCTCCAATTTTGCTTCTGAATAAGTTAAATAAATAATCCACTTCCTCTTTGCTTCTGTTGAAGTTTTCGGTGGAAAGGCAGTAAAGCGTAACTTCCCCGATTTCAAGTTCAGTGCACCATGTTAAGACATCTTTTATCTTATTGTAGCCTTTTTCGTGGCCTTTGAGCGTTGGCATGCCGTGCTTTTTTGCATATCTTCTGTTTCCATCTAAAATTATAGATATATGTTTTGGGATGTTATCTTGGCTCATTTCAATTTATCAGAATCTATATTTATTAATAAACATTTGTAAAAAT
>JACPJP010000021.1 GCA_016187495.1 Candidatus Woesearchaeota archaeon | reverse complement strand
TTTATTGACAAGGGCAGAAGCCAGTTTTGGCTTTTGTTTGATGTAATGTACGCCATAAAATCACCTCTTTTGCTGACGATAATTTTGTAATTTATAGACGAGAACTAGTATTTATTTGTTGTGAATTGTGGGACAGGCTGACAGATTTAATTCCTCTTCTTGTTCTTCTTCCTGCTCAAGCCTGCATTTTACCCTCTCTTTTAGTGCACTAAGATTTCCGCATTTTAATCCTTCTTCGTTATTTTCCTTCTCTCCTTTTATCCTTTCCTCTATTTTCAGCTTCTCATTTTTTTCTACATCTTTTTTAATCTGAATTTGCTCTCCAGCATCAATAATCCTTATATCTGCTCTAGAGCCTTTAATACTTTCAAGTTTAAAATTTATGTCGGCAAGACCATTTTCATTTAAATCGGCAAAATTATCTCCATCTTTCAGTTCAAAGTAATAGCTTCCGAAATTTACAGTAACATTGCCATCATCAACGTTTACTTTAAGCTCATATTTGGTATTGTTTTTCAGGGAAAACTTTGCGGAATAATCCATATTTACAAGAGTAAAAACGGAATCTCTTGAGCTGGTAAATCCTAAACCGGAACTGCCACCTCCGCCGCCACCTCCGCCTGCTGCAAATACCTGCCAAGAAAACAATATAAAAATCAACGCAGCAACAATAAATATATCTGCACCTCTTTTCATAACAACTGAAAGTATAACCTTATTTATAAAAATTTGCCATTTTTTGGATTTGATACCAAAAACTTAAAAAGCACCTTTCAATATCGGAATTCAAATGGAAATAGACAAGATAATAGCGACATTGCACTCTTACGAAAGAAAAGTACTTCCTACATTGAAGGAAACCAACAAATTTGAGGAAATAGCCGCAAAAACGGGGTTGCAGAAAGTAGAAGTTATGAGGGCCCTACAATGGCTTCAAAATAAGAAGCTTGTAAGGATAAATAAGCAGCTTAAGGAGCAAATTGTTCTTGATGAAAATGGAATAAAATATCTCAAAAAAGGGCTTCCGGAAAAAAAATTTCTTGAGCAGATAAAAGGAAAGTCAGCATTGGATGATATAGAAAGAAATTCCGGCTTAAGCAAGCAGGAATTGAGCATAAGCCTAGGCATTTTAAAATCAAAAGGCGCAATAGACATAACCAAGGAAAATGGCATAGTTGTCAGAATAACTGATCTTGGCAAGGAACTTCTGAAAAAGGGGTTTCCTGAGGAAGCATTCATTAAAAAGAGTTTCCCCTTGGATAGTTCTGATCTGAAAGATTTGGACAAACTTGCGTTTGAAAATCTAAGAAGAAGAAACCAAATAATAAAGGCTAATATTTCTAAAATAATTGACGCTTCTCCTACCGAAATTGGACAAAAAATAATTGAATATGGAATACAAGATGAGAGAGTAATAGACCGCTTAACTCCAGAAATCATCAAGTCAGGATTATGGAAAAGCACGAAATTAAGGAGCTATGATGTAAAAATAAACGTCCCTAATATTTACGGCGGCAGACTGCATTTTGTCACACAAGCTATACAATACATAAAGAGGATATGGCTGGATATGGGCTTTAGGGAAATGCAGGGGAATTTAGTGCAGACTTCTTTCTGGGACCTAGATGCCTTATTTGTTCCGCAGGACCATCCCGCGCGAGATATGCAGGACACTTTTTATATTAAAGACCCAAAATACGGAAAACTGCCAAAAGAGCTCATAAGGAAGGTAAAAGCAGCGCATGAAAACGGCTTTGCAACAGGAAGCAAAGGCTGGCAGTATAAATGGTCAGAGGAAATGGCAAAGGAAAATTTGTTAAGAACGCACAACACGATTTTATCTGCGCAGACCATAGCAAATCTGAAAAAATCTGACCTTCCTGCAAAATTTTTCTCTGTCGGAAAGGTATTCAGAAACGAGACATTATCATGGAAATCATTGTTTGAGTTTATACAGGTGGAAGGAATTGTTGTTGACCCTAATGCAAACTTCAAGCACTTAAAAGGCTACCTAAAAGAATTCTTTGCTAAGATGGGATTTCCTGATGTAAGGATAAGGCCTGGACATTTTCCTTACACTGAACCTAGTGCAGAGGTCGATGTATGGCACCCAATAAAAAAACAATGGGTAGAGCTAGGCGGCAGTGGAATTTTCAGGCCAGAAATGGTTAAGCCTTTGCTAGGCTTTGAATGCCCAGTTTTAGCTTGGGGCTTGGGCATGGAACGTACAATAATAGATTATTACAACATCATGGATATAAGGGATATTTACAATAACGACCTAAAACGATTAAGGGAAATAAAGGTCTGGATGAAATAAAAATGCCAACAATAACCCTCAATAGAAAAGTCTTTGATTCTTTAGTAGGCAAAAAACTGCCATTGGAAAAATTAAAGGACAGGATATCGATGCTTGGCACTGATTTGGAAGAAGTTAATGATAAGGAAATTATTGTCGAAGTATTCCCTAATAGGCCGGATATGCTCTCTGTGCAGGGCTTTGCCAGAGCTTTCTCCTCATTTATCGGGGAAAAAACTGGATTGAAACATTGTAAAGTGGAGCCTTCAAAGGAAAAGATGATTGTTGACAAATCAGTTGCAGAGGTAAGGCCATACACAGCCTGCGCAATAGTAAAAAATTTGCATTTTGACGACGAAAAAATAAAAGAGGTTATAGACATACAGGAAAAACTCCATATAACCTATGGAAGAAACAGAAAAAAGGTAGCAATAGGGATTTACCCATTTGAAAAAATCAAGACTCCGATAAAGTTTATTGCTCAAGACCCAAAAGACATAGTCTTTCAGCCGCTGGAATCCCATAAAAAAATGAATGCCTCGGAAATCCTGGAAAAGCATCCAGCTGGAAAAGCTTATGGGCATTTGCTGCATGGAAAGAAAAAATTTCCGGTTTTCCGGGACTCTAACGACGAAGTTTTATCGGTTCCGCCTATAATTAATTCTCACAAAACTGGAAAAATAAATGAAAAAACAAAGGAAATTTTTGTAGAATGCTCTGGATTTGATTTTAATGTTCTGCAGAAATGCCTCAATATTATTGTAACTGCATTGTACGAAATGAATGGAATTGTTTACTCAATGGAACTGCATTATGGAAATAAAAAATATATTACTCCTGATTTAAGGCCAGAAGAAATGAAAGTAGACATAAGCTATATAAACAAATTACTAGGGCTGGAATTAAAAGAAAATGAGATTAAGAAACTATTTGAGCAGATGGGTTACGGCTACAAAAATAAAAAAGCGCTCATACCATCTTACAGGGCAGATATATTGCACCAATCAGACCTTGCGGAGGACATTGCAATATCATATGGATACGAAAATTTTCATTCAATAATACCCCATGTCGCAACAATAGCGGAAGAAAACAAATTTGAGGTTTTCAAAAGAAAAATATCCGAGTTGTTGGTCGGGCTGAGGTTCATTGAGGCAAGCACATACCATCTTACAAATAAGGAGATTCAATGCAAAAAAATGAATGCGGATGCACCATTAATAGAGCTCGCAAACTCCATATCCTCAGATTATAACGTTTTAAGATCGTGGGTAATGCCTTCATTAATGGAAATCTTAAGCGGCAACAAGCACCATGAATATCCTCAAAGAATCTTTGCAATAGGGACAATTTTCAAGAAAAATGATAATACGGAAACTAATATAGAAGAAAATGACAGGCTTGCAGCAGCTATTGCGTCCGAAAATACAGATTACACCGAAATAAAGCAAATTCTTGATTATTTATTCAGAAGCCTTAATTTAAAATACGAGATAACTGAAACAGAGCACAATTCCTTTATTGAAGGACGTGTAGCTCGCGTAGCTGTGAATGGGAAAAAAGTTGCTTATATTGGGGAGTTAAACCCAAATGTCGTAACAAACTGGTCGCTTGAAGTGCCTGTTGCAGCTTTTGAGCTGAATTTGACAGAGCTTTTTGATTTAATTGATAGGAAATAAATTACTTTTTCTTATCTTCCTTGTTTTTCGCTTTTTTTTGGTTCTTTTTCTTCTCTTCCTCCATCTAAACCAGCCCTTTCTTCCAGAGTCTCTTCCTTTCCTGCTTCTTTTTCCGCAGTTTTCTTCTCGCTTTTTTCTCCCTTCCTCCTGAAAACATCTCTTAACTTCTTCTTTTCCTCTTTTTGCTGCCTTAGACGCTCTGGCGTTTTCCTTTTCTTCCTAGGCCTCTCAGTCTTTTGTTTTGGCTTGGTTTCCCTAATTTTCAACCCCAGTTTTTCAAATTCTTTCTTTATTTCTTCATGCGAAGCTTTCTTTTTTATCTTAAGAACGTCCTTCAATGGCTCTATGTGCAGAATATTGCACTTTCTTCTTCTTGTTTCGCCGTCGATTAAAACAAATTTATCATCTAGAATATCAACAACAACACACTTTAAACCAGCATCCCTTCCTGCAAGCTTAACGCATAACCTTCCTATTTCAATCATTTTTCCCCCCAATCTCCAATTAAAGAGTAATGTCACCATAAACTCAGGAGATTATTTTGTTATAACTCTATTTTTGTTAATATCTATTTTTAATAAGCATCAGTTATAATGGATTATTAATAATATTTACTTTATTGCAGCCTTGCCTTATCAATCATAACCAATCTCATGCACCTGCTGCATAGGTTGCTATAAGGTCTTTCCGGACTCTTCCCGGTTATAGGTATTTTCTGCATTTTTTTCGGCCTTTTTCTGGAGACGCCTTTAAGCGCCATGCCACAATTGCCGCACTTAGCCTTTCCTGGCTTCCTTTCCTTGTAGCGCAGCACACTTTTTCCTAAAACCCTTATATTTAATCTTCTTAAGCTTCTTGATCTCTTGTAAGGCTGTGGCATTCCCAATAGAAATTGAAAAATCTTTATAAAGGTTATGATTCGAAATCTTTATATACGAAGCAAAATCAGTATAGAAGCGCATAACTAGAATGCCAAGAAAAGTTTTTAATAAAAGGAGTGTAAGTCCGTTAATAGCGACCGTTTTGCTAATTTCTTTTGCCGTCGCTTTAGGATCTGTGGTATTAAACTGGGGAAGAAACTTGGATATATCGAGGCCAGGTGACGCATGTTCGGGAGTAGCAATTAAGATGCGGAATATTGCGGATGCAGAGGTATGCTATGCAGGTTCAGGAAGCGGCACTTACATCAATTTCGTCATAGACAATACTGGAGGTATAGACATAGATGGATTGGGGATTTGGATTACCGGAGAAAAAGGAACCAAGCTTTTGGATCCCAACAACATGTCAATTAAAAAAGGGCAGCTTTTGGACGTCAAAGATAAGTCAATAGTATACGATTCCAGCACATACGGAGCCATAAAGAGCATACAGTTCTTTCCAAAAGTCATGGGAGTAGACACTTTAGAAATATGTTCCGGGAATTCTGTAAAAGCCAACAAAATAAAGGCGTGTTAAAGGGGGTTATCTTAATTACTTCTTAATTCCTAATAGACTTTAATGAGTTTTCTGATAAGCATGCTAAAGATTATTGAAAATATTATATATGTGCCAAGCCACCCTATTCTCCATCCAAATAGGTTAATCAGCTTTTTTTCCTTATGCTCTATTTGAATTGATTTTACAATACCATCTTTAACTATTTTGACCGGCTCTTTGTATTTGTTATTTTCCGTTATTATGACCTCTTTGTAATATTTCTTTCCATCAATAACATACTCTAAAAGGTATTCTCCTTCTTTACCGTTCAAAACCCATTTGGCTTCTTTATCTTGAATCTCTTTTTTGGGGTTTCCGCTGATAGTTATTCCTTTAGGCGCACTGAGTTCTATACTTCCTTTAACATTTGTCTCGAAATTAATGGTAGTTGTAAAATCACGATCAGGAAATACCGGCTCATAAGCAAAGTTTGCATTCATCCAGCTAAAAATAATTATTATCGGAATGATGGAATACAATGTGCTTTTCATGGAATGTATCATATACTTCATGTTTGTCTGCATAGCCTTTTTCTGCACCTGCATAGCCTTTTCAGGCTCTTTTCTTAGCTCCTTAACCTCTTTCTGGAATTCCTTCATTTCTTCCTTTAGGTCTTTCATCAGGTTCTGGTCCGTAGTAAACTTATATACAACTGTTATAATTAAAGAGATCAAAAAGGAAAGAATAACCACGGCCAAAATGGTAGGCAGATTAAGCAATGGGTCGAAAACAGGGTTTAAAAGATTTTCAAAAACCATTTTACCCACCCATAAACTTTCTCATCATAGGATTCATGTCCATCATATGCTGCTTTGATATTTCCTCATAAAGCCTGTATATTATCATTACCGCAAGCAGTATTCCTGTACCACTGCTTAAAGTTCCTGTTATGTCTGCAAATCCCGCTAATAATCCTATGGATAAGCCCCCCATGATTGTAAGTGGCCATATATACCTGCTAAGCAATCTTTCAAGCACCCTTTCGTCTCTTCTAAAGCCAGGTATCTGCAATCCAGAAGACATCATCTGTTTTGCCTGCGACCTTGCATCCATTCCTGCAGTCTGGACCCAAAACATAGCAAACATCATCGCTCCGATCATTAGGAACAATATATAAAAAAGCGCTTGTAAATATGGCGTCCACCCTACAAGTAAATTCTGCTGCTGTATTATTGTCCTTACCAGATTTATTGGCTGCACCCAGTATATAAAGCCGCTGCTTGGCTGCCCGAAGCTGTTAAACGTTCCTAGCAATGGAAGTCCTTTGTTGTCCAGAAAGCTTCCAAGAAGCTGGAAGTTTGCAATAAGCGCAGAAACCAATATGACGGGTATGTTGCTCGTATAAAAAAAAGACAATGGCCATCTTACGCCATGACCGCGAACCATTCCAAACGACAATGGTATTTCAACTTTCATAGACTGCCCATAAACTGCTATCACAAAAACTAGGACCGTAAAGATTAAAGTAGATATCATTATTCCGGCAGTTACAGGATCGCCTGCTGCCAAGCTTTGGAACAATGCAGGCACAGCACCAGCTGAATAAGTTAATCCTGCAATGCCGCTAGGTCCTGGAAGCCAGTTAAATGCCTGCACAAAAATTCCCTTGCTTACTCCAGCAGCTATAAACAATCCTATTCCTGAGCCAAATCCCCACTTGCTTACAACCTCATCCATAAACAGTATCATTACCCCTCCTAAGAAAAGCTGGAATATCAGCAGTAATTGCAGCTGCGCATATACTGGAACCCCAATTAAAGATGGATCAGGAGACAAGCCGCCCATCATGACAAAGACTGTAGACTCAAATATTATAAAAAAGATTGCAAGCATCTTTTGCAGTCCCTGAAATGTTTTCTTCCCTTCAGATTGTGTAAGGTCTAGTTTCAATATTCCAGAGCCGTTAAGCAACTGTAGCACAATAGAGGCAGTAACTATCGGTCCAATACCTAAGCTGATAATACTTCCGAATTCAGCCCCCAAAATTACGGAAAAGAACTGAAACCTTTCTAGCTGGTTATGCCCCAGCCCGAATAAGGGCATTACACCAAGAATAAAAAATATAACTAAAACAATAAGGGTCCATTTCAGCTTCTCTTTGAATGGCAGAAATTTTTGTGACGGACCTTCAACTTCTGGTAAATTGTTTAAAACTGCTTTCCAGATTGACATTTTAATGATAAATTATACCTAACCTATACCTTCTGTTCCGGCAGAATTACTTCCCCGCCGCTGCCCTTTACCTTTTCAATAGCTTTCTTGGATGCATATTGGACTTTTATCTTGTATTTGTTTGCCTCTTTGCCGCCGCTGAGCAGCTTATTAAACCCAAGTTTGCTTAAATCAATAGAATAAAAACTATTCTCCTTTTTTATTGTATCCATAGGGAGTTTATTCAAGTTTGCATCTATGTAACTGATATTCACTGGGACAATATTTTTTTTGCTTTTGCTTATAAAACCATATTTTCCAAAATACCTCTTTTCCTTCCAATTTGATGGTTTCTTGCTGTCTGCCCTTTTTCCGCTGCCGGACATTCCAGCGCCACCTAGGTTTCCAGAACCCCTTCTTTTCTTTTTAGAGCCCTTGCCATGCGTCATGCTTGCCCTGTATCTTGAAAACTTTTTTCTCTTGTTGACGGTCATCTAAATCATCCTCATGATAAGGTCGTTGATTTTATCCTCTCTATAACCTAATGCCCCACCATTTATAAATGGTGTCTTTATGCCCATCCTCCCGTAACCCTTCCTAGGGCTGTTGAGCCTAAAGAATTTTTTTATTTTTTTACCGTCAATTTCTGAAAATTTTTCATAATTTATCTTTCCCTTGCTGTCAGAATCTCTTCCTTTAAATGCCTCTTTTCTCTCATCCAAAAGGGTTTTATATGTTTCTTCGCCTACCTCACCCCACGTGACGTAATCCTTGACCTTATTTATCATGCCAATATAAATCTGATTTTTTGGGACAACAACGCAGTAATTCTTCCTGTAGAGCCTCAGCTTGTTTAGTGTATCATCTATAGGATGTTTAATGCCTGTAACGCCCCTTACCCTTACAATTGCAATTTTCTGCCCTTGATCTTTGCTATCTGCTTCACTGCTCATTTTGCGCACCTATAGCCCCCTCAACAATCCCCAGTTTTTCAGCATCTTCTTCTTGAACTTTTATTTTAGAAAGCTTCTTCAATGCTTCAAAGCATGCATAGATTAAATTTACTTTCGTCCTGGTCTGCCCAAAAGTATGCGACCTTATGTCCTTTATTCCCGCAATTTTGAGCATCTTAGCGCATTCCCCCTCTATGCTTAAGCCAGTTCCTCTCGGCGCTGGCATGAGCCTTATTCTTACAGAGCCTTTTCTGCCTTCCACCGCAAATGGTATACTATGCGGTTTTTTGCATCCGCATTGCCAGCTGCCGCAGCCCCTTAATATCTTCACAATATTCTGTTTTGCATCTCTCGTTGCCTTTTCTCTTGCTGGTACAGTCTCCTTGCTTTTCCCGTATCCTATCCCTATATATCCGTTCCCATTCCCCAATACTGCAAAAGTCCCAAAGTGGGGCTTATTGCCTTCCTGTGTCTTTTTCTGCGTTTGCCTGAATACCCTTTTTTGGCCGCCGCCAAATTTTCCTTTTGATTGGCCTACAAATAGCAGGTCTATGACAAGATTTGGCATCAGCACATCAACAATCTCATGCTCAAGTATCCTTAGCCGGTTGTCTAAAACATATTCAAGATTATCAATCTCTCCGGATTTTACTTTCATGCCCAAGGATGTCTTTGGCTTCCAGCTTTCCTTGTCAAATGCAGTATGTTTTTTCTCCTCTACAATCTTTTCCTTTACAATATCTTCCTCTATAATTTCATCTTCTATTAAGTTGTCTTCAGCCATTTTTAACCATAATTATATTTTTTATTTTACCTTTTACTTCTTCTACCTTTTTGGCAATGTTATCAGGGTCAGCATTGCTTTTAACATAAGAGCCGAACTGTTTTTTGAGCATATCCTCATTCTTTAATTTCTGTGCATAGCCTGCTATGTGCTTTCCAGAAAGCCTGTCTTTATCAGGTAAAATGTCATCTCCGTAAGGGACTTTCAGCCCGGCGTCCAAGGCGCCAGCCAATACAGCATAAACTCTCGAGCCTTTTACAGACTTATTAATCCCTATATCAAAAACAGCATCCTTGAAATTTGAGGCTTTTGCTTTCGTTCCAAGCATAAATCCGACTAAATATGCCGCTGGTAAATTTCCAGTCCCATAATTCCATCCAAGCTTTTTTAAAACGGACGAATGGCATGTTACTTTCACAATATCTCCTTTTTGGTTATACTCAATTATATTGGCCTGTATGTTTTTCAGCGATTTTCTTACAACAAGCCTTGGCTTCTTTGAAGTTAGTATCTTAAGCCTTTTCCTGTAGTTAGTAAAGCCCTTTCTCTTCCTTCTAAAATATACCGTATAAATGTTGCCCTTTCTCATTTTATAATGCCGCGCTCTTTCATATAAACCTTAATATGCCTTTTGCTCCTGAAAAAACCGCCCTTAATCTTCATGTAAAGCGGCCTGTATTCATTGTCCGGGATTATTTTTTTATCCCTCAGCAATTTCAAAAATCCCCTTTGTGCCCTTACACTTCTTATCCATGCACCCTTCTTGCCCCTTCTTGCCCCTTTGCTGCCTTTTATGGAGCCAACGCCGCTTTTTCTACCCTTGCTTTTCTGCAGTCTCTTTTTATTTATCCTATAGCTAGAAATGCCCTTTGCTCCCCTCTCTGTTATTGCCCGGTCTTTTATCAGGGATTTTATATCCGCCTTAGTTATTGCTTCCTTTATTTCTTCCAGCCTACTCGGATCTAGCCTAATGTTATTTTCTGACCTTTTTAGTATTTGTGCCGCAAGCCGTTTTTGTATCTTAAGCTGCATTTTATATCTCCTTTTTTGTCAAAAGTCTGTCTTTCTCTTTTTTCTCTGCTTCTTTTCCCACGGAGTGGGTGTCCCCTTGCGGGATACCGAACTTCGTTCGCGTACCGGACGAAGTCCGAGCATTATCATCTTCGCTCACTGTCTCTTTCTCCTCCTTCTTTACCTCTTTGGCCTTTTGCTTTACATCTGATTCCTTTCTGGCTTTTTTTCTTGAGCTAATAATCTCCTCAACCTTTTTAATATAATCCTCTGGACTCTTTATGTTTACAATCTCGAATTTTTTCTCTCTGGCTTTTTTAATGATTTCAATTCTTTTTTTAGTTCCCAACGAGGAGGATATCATAAGGCAATTCTCCTTTGGATTCAACTTATCCATATCTTTTGTTGTCCTGACCATAGATTGCATCAGTCCGCTTTTATGCAACCCCCTAACATTTTTTGGGCTTCTGTATCCTTGGGAAACCGGATTTGCCCTTCCGCTGAGCTTTCGCCTTATCTTTGAATCCAAGCCCCTGGGTTTTCTCCATTTTATTTTCAGCCTCGCTTTCTTGCGGATATCCTGCCTGATAAAATTCGGCTTTTTGCTTTTGATTCTTTCCCTTATCTCCAAAAGTTCTTTTATCTGTGTCATTTATTGCATTCCCTTTCCGTCTTTATCGATTATCCAGATGCCGTCTTGAAATATTCTTCCATCATAACCCGTCCTTCTCGTCAGCTGCTCAATGTCTGCACTCACCTGGCCTGCAATTTCCTTGCTTGCGCTTTCCACAACCACTAAATTGCCTTCTACCTTGACACTAGCGCCAGCCTTGAGCTTTAAGGTTCTTGGCACTTTCTCCCCAAGAAAATTTTTTACTATAAACTGGTCGTTGCTTACAGAGACATTCATTGGAAAATGCCCGGAGCATATCTTCATAGTGTATTTATACGCTTCCATGCAACCTCTTGCCATGTTTCTTATATGAGCCGCATACGATTTTATGCGCTTCTTGTTCATCTTGCTGAATTTTGGAGCTTTTAATATAATGGTGTTGTCTTTATGTTCAATCTTAATTCCCTTATCACTGAATTCCCTCTTAGTCTCATCTTTTGGGCCTTTTAAAGTCAATAAACTTCCATCTAGCTGCGCACTAATCTTCTCATGAAGCTTTATTTCTATGCTTAAATCCTTGTTTTTTTTGCCAGTTGTCATTTTTAATAGCAGTAAGCCAGGAGTCTTCCTCCAATTTTCTTCTTCTTAGCTTCTGTATGTGTTATTATTCCCGCAGGTGTGGATACGATTAATATACCCATATCCCTTGCTAGTAAATACCTTTCCTCAAATTTTTCAAATTGGTCTTTTTTGACTTTGTATCTTGGTTTTATTACCCCGCATTTGTTTATGTTCCCTAACAGATTAAGCTTCAATATGCATCCTTTTGCATTTTTGGTTTCTTCAAAATTGCCAACATATCTATTCTCATTCATTATATCAAGCACTTTTTTGATTACTTTTGATGAAGGCTTAATAGTGCTTTCTGGCCTTCCAAGTTTCTCGTCCCTTAAAATATTCGACAATGCATTTGACAATGTATCATTTAGTGACATTTTCGCCTCAATTATACTTTTTGAATCCCAATTTTACCGCAATCTCCCTGAAGCACTGCCTGCACAGGTTTAAGCCATAACTGCTTATATGCCCCCTTATCCTGCCGCATCTGCCGCATCTTTTAAGGCTTACCCCGCAGCTTCTTTTTTTTGGAACATTATGCTTCAAAAATTTTTTTAGCTTTACAGGTTTCGCATTGAGCTGCTTCAGTGCCTTTTTATAATTGCTGTATGTCATTTTCACTCCGCAATTTTCATATTAAACTTATTTTTCATGAAATCAATAGCATCTTGCTTGTTTATCCTGTGCTTTTTAGGTATAATGGCTCTCTTAATAGCTCGGTTTTTTACCCTAAAGCCCTTCCTCTTGAGTGTAATGCAAACTTGGAATCCCATTATGCCTATATCAGGATCATACTTTACCCCGGGCACATCAATATACTCTCTTATTCCAAATGATATATTTCCCTCATTATCCATATTGCTCGTGCTTAATGTCCAATCTTTTGCTTCCAGTAGCCTCTTAAGCAGTTCCAGGGCTTTCTTGTTCCTTAAGGTCAGCTTGCATCCTATAGCCAATCCTGGCCTCAAGCCCCATTCCTGTATCCTTTTTTTTGTGAAAGTTTTTACTGGTTTAAGCCCAGTTATGCCCCCTATCAGCTTTATTCCTTTCTCTAATTTTGCCTGGTCTTTTCCAGCACCTATGTTAAGTGTCACCTTTTCCACGCTTATACCTCTCATCTGGTTCATTTGTTTCAAACCCTTTTGAAATCATTGAAAATCCCAACTAAACTTAATGAAATTTGGGATTTTCATTTTAGCCTAATTTGATCAACAGTTTATCTTTTCCTACAGGAAAGGCAGCTTCCTTTAATGTCTCGACAACCGCTTCATTTGTTTTGTATAAAATCCTGTTCCCGATTATATCAACAACTTTTCCGGTCTCGCCAATGTGCTTTCCACCTGTAAGGTATATTATAGCACCCTTGTCAAGGCTTATCTTTTCCTTTATTTTTGCTTTATCGTTCAATGCAAGCACGACACTATCTCCGACTTTGTATTGGGAATCTTCTGTGATTATGTTTTTCCCGTCATTCAAATTGAGCTGCACTTTTTCTTTTATCGCGGTTTTTCCTATAATCTTGCATATCTTGTGGCTGCTTTCCTGCTTGTCTATCTTAACAAGCTGTATCTTACCTTTAGCGTCAAGAATGATGCGGAAATGTTCACCGATTTCGTTAAATGACAAAACATCAAATAACCCTACTGGAAATCTTGAATCCCTTCTCCTAACGCCGTCAACCGCAACATCCCTACTTTTGAGTATGAATTTTACTTCTCTTAGGCTTTTTGCATATCCTAAAATATCCCTTAGGATAATATTAAGGGGCAAAGACATTTCTATCTTATGCGGCCCTGGATTGGGCTTCGAAATAAATTTCACATATTTCTTTTTCACTTTCCACGATTTTGGCGCGAAATAACTTTTAAGGTGCTCAGACATTTTACTTCCTCACTGCTATTTTACTCCTCATCTTGTCATCCATATTAAGTTCGGTAATCATAAGGTTGGATGGCTGCAATGGATAACGGGATTTTGTCCCATCCCTTTTAACAAACTCGATGCCATTGACATACACTTGCGTTTTTTTAACGCTGACTTCATCAACCTTTCCAGTTTTGTTCTTAAATTGGCCCCTCATCACCTTTACGCTGTCGCCTTTTCTTAACGCAACGTTTCTCTTATCGTATTTTTTTCTTAGCTCTTTCGACAAGTGAGCATGCAGGAATTTTTGCTTTACATGGAGGGGGGCATTACTCCTGTATTTTCTCTGCTTTCTTGGCTGCTTGCTTTTTATCCATGATTTTGAAAATTTTGTTTTCATAAAGCCACCTTAAACAACAACGCTTGCTACCTTAGCTATTGCAGGCCATCGCTCACATACTTCCTTGGCAATAGCGCCTTTGAATATAGTCCCTTTCGGGTTGCCCTTATCATCTTTCAAAACAACTGCAGCATTATCTTCAAACTTTATCCTCATTCCATCAGCTCTCCTGTACTCTTTCTTCTGCCTTACTATAACCGCATAAACAACCTGCTTTCTCATGTCAGGTCTTCCTCTCCTAACAGATGCCATTACAAGATCGGCGATACCTGCCGCAGATAACCTCCCTTTTGTCGTTTTGCTCCCTACGACCGTAAATACTTTGATTACTTTTGCCCCAGAATTATCACAAGTTTCAACTTGGCTCCCTACATTAATTGCTCTTGTTATTCTTGATTTTACTGCCTGCATTTAGTCTTCCCCCTCTGTATTTCCAGTATTTCCGACGGAGCGGTTGCTGGGCTTCATCCTAACATTCTCTTCCTTTGCCTTTTCTTCTTTTGCAGGCTTTCTTGCTTTAGATTCCTCCTCAGCCTCCATTCTTTCCTTAAAGCCTTTTTCCTTTCCCATGACTTCAACAACAATGAAATTCTTTGTCTTGCTTATTGGCCTGCATTCCTTGATTCTGACAACATCGCCTTCTTTAGCGTTAACACTTTCCGGATTGTGAGCCTTGACTTTGCTCTTCCTTTTCTCGTATCTTTCATACTTCTTGAGGAAATGCTTTCTTTCCCATTCTACTGTAACAGTCTTCTGCATTCTAGCGGATATTACTGTGCCTATAAATGTCCTCCCCCTGAGGCTTAAACTGTTTTTTGGTCGCAGTTTATCCAGGTTCTGCCCTTCTGGATTTTTAATTCTGTTTGTTGACATTTTTTTTGTAAACCTTCACCTGTAAAATTATGAAATTCATGGTCTCAAGCCCTCACTTTCAGCCTATTCAACTTCAATTGTGTCTGGAGGAAAACCCATCTTGACCAGGAACTGCTTGACTTTACTTTTATGGTCGCCCTGCAGCTCTATCTTCCCGTCTTTTGCCGTTCCCCCGCATGCAAACTGTTCCTTGAGCCTTTTTGCGAGGTCTTTAAGGTTTACCTCCTTCTCATCAATACCGTCTACCATCGTGGAAAACTTTTTGAATTTCTTCTTTTCAAGGTAGACTCTTATTGTCTGCCCCTCTTTGGTGATTGTTTCCCACGCGCCAAGCTCTTTTGGCAATCCAGTGATTGGATCTATTTCACTCATGCCTTTTTATCAACCTCCAGTTTTTTGTTTTCTGATTTTTGTGTTATTATTTTTTCTCTTTCTCCTCCCTTGGGTTCATGCTGGATAGTAAGCATCCGTGCTATTGTCTTCTTTATCTGCCTAGCATGTCCCGGGTTTTTGAGTGCGGTCCCTATTGCGACCTGTGCATTTATCTTAACCAGCTCCTTTTTCATTTCTGCAATTTTTTCATCAAACGAATTATTATCTAAATTTTTTATATCCTTAATCTTCATTTTTCTTTACCTCTTCGGAAGGTGCTGAAAAATTTTGTTTTTCAATTGCTTTCTTTGCTTTCTTCTTTAAGCTAGGCTTTTCCTTCTTGGCTTCCTCAGTCTCTTTTTTAGCCGTATTATTCTCCTCTTTTGCTTCTTCTTCCAATTCCTCTACTTTGCCCTCCCTTTCCTTGATAAGCTCTACTTTATCCGGAAGTTTTGTTCCAGGGGGCATAATGCTGACCTTGACCCCTATTACCCCTGTTTTAAGTTTTGCCTGTGCATAGGCCTTATCAACGCCTGCAATTGATATGTCTCCGCATTTCTTTAAGTATCCTGAATAAAATCTCCACGATTTTGCGCGGCTGCTTGGTATTTTACCGCTTATTATTATTTCAATGCCCAATGCCCCTGCACCCATTACGCCCTCCATGGTCTTGTGCCCTATGGCCTTGAACTTTTGGGATCCAAACCTCTCCAGCGCATCTGTAATTCTTTCAGCAACTATATTCGCATCTAAATTAACCTCTCCTACCTCGCTTATCTCTACTTGAGGATTTTCCAGCCCAAACTTATTTTTCAGCGTTTTCGTCAGTTCTTTTATGTTCTGCCCTTTCCTTCCGACTATAAGCCCTGGCCTGGATGCATAAAGCACTATTTTTTCGCCTAATGGTGTCTTCACCATCTTCGTATGGCTATGGCCAACGTTCTTGAGGTTATCTTCTATATACTCTTGTATCTCAAATTCCTTTATTTTCTGGCTTACAAATTTTCTTTCTATCATCTTTTCTTCTCTTCAACATTTTGTATTTTTTGTATTGTTGCTTTTTCACTTGCAATTGTTTTCTCCTTGGTGCTTGGCTTTGTAGCCTTTGCCTGCACGACAATCTCTATATTTGTCCTTTTTGCTCTCCTGCTCCTCTTCCTTCCAGCTCGCATTACTTTGCCAGCTTCATTTGCGTTTATATGGGTTATGAATAGATTAGCTGTATTAAGTCCCTTGAATTGCGCATTAGCCTCAACACTATTCATCAGTTTTAATATTTCATTGGATGCCCTTTCAGGATACCTGCCTGGGCCTATCTTTGTTTTGTGCCCAATATTATGCCTAAATCTCCTAAACGGCACTGCTTTCTTATGCTCCATGATTTTACTTAATGCATCCTTGGCATAGCTTAACTCCCTGCCCCTTATCAAGCTGCATATCTCAACGCTTTGCTTGAACGATATAGGCAATGCCCTTCCTAAAACCCTTGCCATGTTATCCTTATCATAATCCTTAAATGTGTAGTTATTTGCCATTTTACTTTACAGATAATGCTGCGCTTGACCTTGTAGCTCCAATTCCAGGCGCAGAATGCTCAACCCTTTTTCTTGTCAAAGCAAATTCCCCAAGACAGTGCCCAATCATCTCGTCCACAATAATTACTGAGATAAACTCTTTTCCATTATAGACCTTTACAGCCTTTCCTACCATTTCTGGCAATATTATCATATCCCTGCAATGAGTCTCTATCTTGGTCTCATTTTTCCTTATCTTGCTCAGCAATATTTTTTGCTGCTCTGTAAGCCCCCTTTTCAAGCTTCTTCTTTGCCTTGCGGGAAACAGTGCCGCTATTTCATTTAAGCTCATCTTCATTAGCTCTTCCATGCTCTTTCCACGGTAAACAAATTCTTTCTTTGCCATTCTACCTCAACTTACCAGTCCTCTTAGGGGCTATTTTTCCTACCTTTCTGCCAGGGGGAGCATTTCTTGAAGACTGTGTAGGGCCTCCCTTTGATACTCTGGACGCTCCGAATGGATGGTCGACTGCATTCATTGATGTTCCTGAAACCTGGGGCCATAACTTGTTTTTAGACTTCATTGCATAATACCTTGTTCCAGCTTTCAGGAAAGGCTTTTCCTTCCTGCCGCTTCCTGCAATAACCCCTATAGTTGCTCGGCATTCTGGAAAAAAATTCCTTCTCTTTGAAGATGGCATTTCTACCACAATGGTGTTTTGCATTTTTGTGATGATTTTTGCAAAGCCTCCAGAGGATTTTACAAATTTTCCGCCATCGCCTGGAAAAGATTCTATATTATAAATCGAAATCCCTTCTGGTATATTTTTCAAAGGCATAACATTTCCCGTCTTAACCTCGGCTTTTTCCCCCATTTCTACTATATCCCCTACTTTTACTCCTTCAGGCGCCTGTATCAAAGCTATTGTTCCATTTTCATACTTTATTTGCGCCAACGGCGCGTTATGGCCTTGCGAGTCTATAAACTCTGCAATTTTTCCAACTAATGTCTCAGCATTAAAATCCACATATTTGCATTCTCCCTTGTACCTAAAGCTTGGTGCCCTGTACCTTGGGCCACCCTTGCCTCTTGCCTGTTGTATTAAGTTCTTACCCATGAGCTTTTTAACAAAAACCTCGGAAAAACATGTGTGACATCGGTTGCTTCGCAACCTCAGCCCCACGAATTGCCTAGTTTTTGTTTTACCTCCATATTTAATTACATCAAACCCAATTGAGTTGCAATGTCAATAGCAGGGCTTTCATCCGCGAATTTTATATAAGCTCGTTTTTCCCCACACCTTATGTAAGTCCTGACGCTGTCTACCTTTGCTTTAAACATATCTTCCACAGCTTTTTTTATTACGCCTTTATCAGCGTCTATATCCACTACAAAAATCAATTTATTCTGCGATTCCATAAGCCTTATCGATTTTTCAGTCGATAAAGGATGCTTCACGATTTTATACGGGTCCATTTTACATGAACAGCTTTTTTTCCTCCAGCAATTTTATAGATCCAGTTGTCCATAAGGTCAGCCTTCCCGGAACTTCTCCTGGAGCAAGCATTTCCGCATTTAGATTTTTAACCTCGACAATATCAACTCCCGGAATATTATTTGCGGCTTTCATTATTGCGCTGTCTTTTGAAACAACAATTAAAAGACCCTTTTTAGCATTATACTTCCTTCCTCTTAGCTTCCCCTTTCCAGCTCTGATGCTCTTTTTCTCAACTCTTTCCAATTCCCTTTCAAGGCCTATAGCCTTAAGCGCATTCACTATTTCTTGTGTTTTGCTCAACCCTTCAAATTTATTGTCCAATATGAATGGGAAATTCTCAGGAATTATATGGCCTCTATTCTTTACAAAGTCTTTTATTATAGTAGTAGATATCCCTGATCGTATAGCCTTCCTTCTCTCTTTCTTGTTTATTCTTTTCTCAAGATTCTTCTCCGCTTTGGGAGGATGCGCCCTCCTTCCACCCCTGGTATTAGGCGCAAAAGCCCCAACCCAATACATTCTCGTGCCCCTCCTTGACAAAATTTTTCTAGGTGTCCTTGATATCCCGTGGCCATATGAACCCCTATACCTCCTTCTCCTTTTTGAAAGCGTTGAGGATGCTCTTTTTCCTGCTTCAGGCATAGCGCCATAAGCTTGCCTTCTGTTGCTCTGCAAAGCAAGCACAGCCCTGCTTATCAAATCCGGTCTTATCTCTTCATTGAACTGCACTGGGAGGGTTATTTCCCCAGTTTTGTTTTTTGATGCGTCTAAAATGTTAAGCTTCATTTTACTCTCTTGATTCTTTTGTATTCAAGTTAATGTACTGTATTGCCGGGGCTTCTAAAGGCCTGAGTTTATTCGGCGTCAATGCCTCATTGAGCCTAACAATCCTTTTCTTTGGTCCTGTTACAGACCCCTTTATGAGCATATATGTATTTTTTACAATTCCATAATTTTCAAAACCACCTTTTTTATTTATCTCAGCACTATTCCCTATTTTCAGCAGCCATTTATTGCGATCTGTTCTTGTGTGGTAGCCCATCTTACCTGCTTTGGCCACTCTCCACATTATATGGCCCTGAGATTTCCATCCTCCAAGGCTTCCAACCCTTCTCTGCCCCTTTTCCGATTTGTGCTGCTTCAATGAAATGCCAAATCTCTTTACAGGCCCCTGCACGCCTTTTCCCTTGGATACTGCATGGACATCTAATTGCTGCCCTTCCTTGAAAACTTCAGAAACATTTATTTCCTTCCCGAGCTTTTCTTGCGCGTATTTAATCTGATATTCTTTGCTGCCTCCAATTGCAGCTTCAAATATCTCCGGCATTTTCTTTCCTAAGCCAGTTCTTCCAGGGGAAGTATGAACTAGCAATCGAACATAATCATAGTCATTTGGAATTTCTTTTTTTAGGTCTTTTTTCTTTGGCAAAATAATCTTTCTTTTCAGTTCCTTATCAAAATTATCAGCCGCGACCTCAGAAACAAGCTTAGAACCGTATTGTGTATTTTTGTAGAATCTTATAGAAATAGCCTTTAATGGCGGGCATTCGATGATTGTTACTGGACAAGAAATGCTCATGCCCTTTGTTGTTGATGTTTTACGGTTATCGTTGATCAGCAAATGCGTCATGCCGACCTTATAGCCAGCAAATCCAAGCAGCTTTGCATCTTTTGAGCTAGCCCAACTCCTAACTCTAGGATAAATTCTTCCTGCCCTTTTCCTCGGCCAGTACTGCATGCTTCCCGCTCTCGGTTTTCTCTTCTGTGGCATTTTTTGTTTTTAGCTTTTATCACCCATAACGCATAGACAAATACAAATAAGGGATATCTACGCAAAAAAAGCCTTTTAGTGATTTCCTTTTATAGAAAACAGTTGTTTAACTGTACTGAAAAGGATATCTTTTCAGGCTTGTTTTCAGAATTGGTTAATACGCCTTATTTATAAAGGTTTTCCTTTGTTTTTCCATCTTTCCTGGCAAAAAAAGATTTCCTTATCGAATAGCTTACCGGATTCTTAATCTTGCTGCATAAATTATCTGGTCTGCATACGCCTATATTAACATAATACATCGTGTTGTTGCAGTTTGCTGGCAAAATTTTTTTCTTTTGAGATTTATGGTACCTTAGCTGGCCTACTAAATAATTCTCCCTCAACGGCTCTGCATTTTTTTTGTTCCATTCCTTGAGGTATTTTTCAATATCATCGTAATTCCACCCCAAGCTGCTCAAAAAATTTATGAGAATGAATAATGCCCTTTTCCTTCCGTCAGCTAATCCGTTGCTTATCAGTTTTATGCAGGGGGGGAAAAAATCCTCAGGCATTGCATCCTTAATTTCATAATCATTTTTTGTTTCGACATTAATCTCTTCTTCCCTTTTTGCAGAAAAGTCAAATGCCTGCATAAGCAGTTTTCTTGCCTCTCCCTTGGCAATCTTTTCCCTGTCTAAAAATACAAATTCGGAAACTTTTGCATTTTTCGGATCGGCATGCTCTTTTTCGAAATCCAAAACTTCTGCAGGATTTACTGGGACAGAAGCCAAACCAGATTTTTCATGCAGGGAATAAGGCATCCTGAACAAGTGTCTTGGTGATATTAGTATGGTGTCAATATTCAAAAAAGGCTCTGCATTTAATTTTGCAACATTGTCACCGAACTTATTTTTTTCATAATAAGTTATCTTATTTGTGCTCTCTTTGGTTTTTTCAACTATTTTAGAAAAATCATTTTTTTCATAATGCATTATCTTCTCTCCCAATGGTTTCTTGATAAGCTCTTTAATGTAAAAAGCAATCCTCCTTGCAGCATCAGGAAATAAATTTCTAGTTTCATCATTCCTTATCCTCTCTGGAAAAGCCTCAAATGGAATGCCGATATGAAATCCCTTATTTCCTGAGAATTTGCATGAAATATATTTTACGTCATTGAACTTCAGCGCTTTAATAACTAAATCAGCCGCTATTCTGGAATATTCATAAAAACTGCAGTCTATGTCCAAAACCAAGTCCCATCCTACCCTTAACTTCTCAATTTCATGCCTTTTTAAGTCAGGGCTTAGCTGCAGTGCATTGCTCCACAGCTCTTCTGAACAATGGAAAGAAGTTGCTTTCTGCTTTGCCAGCTCTAAAACATCATTGGGATTGTTTAAAACATCTGGGCGGTTGCCGAACTTGTCATCATATTTTACAGCTACCTCGCGATTCTTCGCAGCTTTTATTATCTCTTCCTGTATATCTCTCCTCTTGTAGTAGCTTAAGGTCACATTTAACGGCAGCATATCATTTTGGGAGTCTTTTTTGGTATTTAATGATTGCCATTAGGCTAGCGTGTCTAAAAAATGAAGGTTAGCATCAATTATTAAGACAATAAAACAAGTCCATTAAACCACACAACCAACCTACTAGTTAAAATGTTAAGCAATATCAGATTCACAACAAGGATATTAATTCAATGATAACAATTAATAATAATATGGCGTTTTTGCCTTATGTAACAAGCAGATTGCAAAAACGCAGCTTAGTATTGTTGCGCACAAAAACAAGAAGACAAAAATTCCTTTTGCAAGGGAAGTGAGAAATTTTTCGAATTATTAAAAATAAATTTTATTGTAAAAACATAAATGCCGAATCAAAAAAATAAAAACAAAAACACCATTTCAATTTTCATGTGCCAACCCGCGAAGTGATTTTTTAGACACACTCCCATTACAAAAATTTAAATAATGCTATCAATAATTTAACTCTAATGAACCAGATTAATAACGAATTTTCTGAACATATCGATAAAATTAAACAATCCAATCAATTAATAATAGTAGAAGGAAAAAAAGACAGAAAAGCATTAGAAAATTTCGGAATTAAAAATATAATCGAATTAAATAAAAAACCGTTGTTTGAAATTATTGAAAGTATATCCCACAATAATGAAAAATGCATAATTCTTACGGACTTGGACAAGCAAGGTAAAGAGCTTTATGGAAAGCTGAATTCTGGTTTGCAGCAGCGCGGAGTAAAAATAGACAATAGTTTCAGGAATTTTTTGTTTAAAAATACAAAATTAAGGCAGATAGAAGGCATGGAAACTTACGCAGCTAATAATATAAACACAAAATTAATTAATGAATACACATTTCCAAAATAAAATGGTGCTGCTAAAATCACTTGAAAAGCTGAAAACTGGGGACAAAGCTCCGGACTTTAATTTAAAGGACACAGACGGAAAAACATATAGTTTAAGCAATTTCAAAAATGCAAAAGCGCTCTTAATAATTTTTATGTGCAATCATTGCCCTTATGTAAAGGCAAAGCAAAAGACAATAATAGGGCTGCAAAATAAATATAAGAGCAAGGGTTTGGCTGTTGTTGGCATAAACTCAAATGAATCGGAAAACTATCCGGAAGACAGCTTTGAAGGAATGGTAGAGACGGCAAAAGAAAAAGGCTATAATTTTGTTTATTTGCATGATGAAACCCAGGAAGTTGGCAAGGCTTACGGAGCAAGCTGCACGCCCGATCCATTCCTTTTTGATGCCAAGCAAAAGCTTGTTTATCATGGAAGGTTTGATAATGCATTAGAGCCAGGTCAAATTGCAACTGAATTTAATATGGACGAAGCTATAAATGCGGTTTTAGAAGGAAAAAAGCCAAAGCACGATTTTCTTTATTCTATTGGATGCTCAATTAAGTGGAAGAAATAACTTACCATTAACTTTTTAAACAGGAAAAACATACTATGGTAATATAATCCATATTTACTCAGAACCGCTAAAATGATAGAATGTCAAGAACCAGATTGCAGGTACGAAGCCACAAAAGATTGGAATGGGATGAAAGTCTGTTCTGACCATTATGACCAATATAAAAGAGAGTATGAAAACATGCTAAGAAAGTTTTCATTATGACCTGCATAGGATGGAATATGATGCTAAGAAATTTTCATTGAATATCTTGTTATACGCAATTATTACTCAGTGGCACTCTTTTTTAGAAAACTATTTAAGATTACTCAATAAACTCAAGTTATGGTTAACTTATCGCATTTACACTCAAAAGAAAACATTAGAAGAATTCTAATTTTAACTCTTTTTTTTGTTGTTGCTTATACCGCACATAGAATATTTTCAAATTTTGAGCAGGAAATCATTAGTGCTGCATTTATACTACTAGTCTTTTCAGGTGTTTTAACATATGAGTACAAATCCCTATTTAAAAAGAATTTGCCAAAAATCGAGTATTTTGTCAATATTTTTTATATTGTTTTTTTCACAGTGCTATTATTTGCAACAATATACTCTGAAGGAATTGCAAGTGGCGAGAATTATTTTATTGAAAATGATAAAATAGCCGATTTAAGTTTTTCAGATGCAGTTTATTTTTCAATTATAACTTTAACTACAGTAGGCTATGGAGATATTGTACCTGTTGGTGTGTTTAGATATTTTGTAATGGTTGAGATATTTATGGGTTTGATCTATATAGGAACACTGATTTATATTTTAACAAAACATTTGGATAGGGATTAAAAAAGAGTGACCCTTTTGCCATAACTTTCCTTGCTCCACTTTGTAGGCTCGGTGCGCATAACATGCGCATACTTTACTTATAGTTTGAACCCATTTTTAAAACATTAAATTTTTAAACTCGATTATCTTGTTATTTTATAGGTGGTTTTATAATGATGAATCAATTAAAAACAGTAATACTGCTGGCTTTGCTTACAGCCTTATTGCTCTTTGTTGGCCAGCTTATTGGTGGTTATAATGGATTAATTATAGCTGGAATATTCGCGATAATAATGAACTTTGGCTCTTACTGGTTTTCTGATAAGATTGTTTTGGCTATGTATCGGGCTAAGGAAGTCAATGACCAAAATCATGAATTATACAAAATAACCAAGGAAGTTTCAGAAAAAGCAAAAGTTCCGATGCCTAAAGTCTATGTTATTCCAAGCGACGCAAGCAATGCATTCGCGACCGGCCGTTCTAAAAACCACGCAGCAGTCGCAGCCACGGAAGGAATACTTAAGCTGTTAAGTATTGAAGAGCTGGAAGGCGTCATTGCCCATGAAATTGCTCACGTAAAAAATAAGGATATCCTAATCTCAACAGTTGCAGGAACTATTGCCGGAGTTATCTCTTATATCGCAACAATGGCCCAATGGGCTGCTATGTTTGGTGGTGGAAGGGACAGGGAAGGGAATAATAATATTTTGAGCCTGTTGCTTTTGGCAATAGTAACTCCGATAATAGCTACAATTATACAGCTTGCAATTTCTAGAAGCCGTGAATATCTTGCAGACTCAACTGGTGCTGGCATAATAAAAAGCTCGCATGGCTTGGCATCTGCTCTTGAGAAGCTTGACAAAGATGCAGCAAGGCATCCTTTAAGGCTTGGAAACGAGGCAACTTCTCATCTTTTTATTTCAAACCCATTTCGTGGCAGAAGCCTAATGGCATTTTTTTATTCAACACACCCCCCTATGGAATCAAGGATAAAAAAATTAAGGCAGATGGGGTTTTAATCAATATTTTCTTTTATATTCTTTAAGTTAGCTTGTATCGCTTCCTAACCCCATCAATCTTCCTTCTATCCAGCTCAGCAAAAATAATCCCTTCTTTTCCTTTTATTTCCGAATAAATTCTTGAAGGCCCGCAAATAACGCTGTACTGCGCGCATTCTTTGTTCGCGCTGTCGCAAGAAACAAAATAGCATGAGCTTTCAAAAGCCCTTGCATAAGGAAGCAGAAGATAGCTTTCCAATTCCCTTCCGTAATTTTTAATGTAAGACGGGCAGAAAATAACCCATGCGCCATTTTTTGCAAGTTCTTTCACATATTCCGGATGGGCAATGTCCCAGCAGATTATTATTCCGATGTTTCCAAATTTAGTTTTTATTATTTTGTTTCTTTTTCCTGCCTTTATTTTTTTCTCAATTTTTTCTTTTATGAATAAATTTACTTTGTCGTACCTGTAAATTAGTTTTCCATTGTCGTCAATAAAAAATGCAGAATTGTATAGCTTATTGTTTTTTAAAATGTTTGAGCCAAATATGCAATGAATCTTCTTTTCTTTGCAAGTATTTTTAATAATATCAACATATTTTTTAATTGGAATTTTTTTAACGGAATCCTTATTTTTGTTGCGTATTAATGCTCCCTCTGGAAAGCAAACAATATCCGCATTTTTAGAAGCAGCTTTTTTAATGTATTTTATTATCTTGTTTAGATTATTTAATGAATTCTTTGTTACTGGAATTTGTGCAGCAGCTACTTTGACCATTTTGTTTGTAGTATTTTAATTGAATGTTTCATAATGCTTCGCGATTTTACTGCAAGGCGTCGCTTTCCTGTCATATCGCTCCGCCTTGCCTATTTATTAAAATAAGACTAATCTAATATCTGATATTCCCTATCCAGAATATCCCTTATCTTTTCCGCTTTCCTATTTCCAATGCCTTCGACTTCCTCAAGCTCTTTTTGCTCTGCATTTACAACTTTCTTGACGCTCTTGAAGCGCTTAAGCAATGGCTTGGATAAAACACTGCCAACACCAGGCAATGAGCTTACAATATATTCCTGCTGCTCCTTTATGCTTAAATTCTTCTTCTCGGGATGGACACTAAACTCAGCTCCAGTTTCTTCCTGCTCCCTTTTTGCTATAATCTTTAGCATTTGGGCAGTGTCTTTAGTATTTTTTGTATGCAATATAGGAACGCCAAAATCAACAGCTACAGCGGATAATGCCCCCCTTATTGCATTTGCGTGCACATTCCTTACCGAATAAATGTCTTCCATTCCCTCTATTATCAGCAAAGGCCTCTCAAAATTATTTTTTAAGTTCCTAACTTGCTGCAGAAGCCTTCCGTCTATTATGCTTTCAACAAAATCGTGCACTGTCTTGAACTCAATGCCTACTCTAGAGCTAAGTATGTAATCTGAATTTGGAAAAGAATCAAGCTTTAATTCAACATTAAGCTCCACAAGCTCTTTGAATATGCCAGTGCCTTTCTCCCTGTAATCAGCAAAAATCTTTATTTTGTTTTCTTTAATATAATTCGTAATTTTTTCTTCCGTTGTGTTTAGCATCAATGTCAATTTTTTCTTCAGATCATTCAGATTCCTATGCATTCTTTTTTCTTTGTGGAAAGCTGACCACCTATAGCCCTCATCCATTGTGCCTTTTGTCATAAGAACAATCACTTTTCCTTTCCCATGCCTTCCAGTTCTTCCGCGTCTTTGTATCTGCCTTATCTCAGAAGGTATAGGCTCATAGAAAATTACAGTATCTACCTCAGGTATATCCAAACCCTGCTCTGCAATTGAAGTTGCAACCAAAACATTAAATTTTCCTTCCCTAAACTCATCCAAAATTGCTCTCTGCTCTTTCTGGCTTAATCCAGTCTCATTTTTCTTCATCTGCCCGACAAACAATTTTGCACTTACATTTTCTATTTTACTCAGCTTTTCAACAATGTCAACAGCATTGTCCCTATATTGGTTAAAGGCAATTATCTTCTTATCGGGATTTTCTTTAATCTCTTTCTCAATGATTTTTTGCAGCTCAATTAATTTAGGGTGCTCTACTTTGTCCTCATACAGCTTTGATATTTTAACAAATGCCGAACGGAAATTAAGATCTTTGACAATATTCTTCACCGCTTTTGTTTTAGTTGCGCTTGCGTCGCTATTTAGCCTTTCCATATACTTGTATGTTGGAACAACTCCCTGCGTCTCCAAAAGCTCCAAGCCGTGGCTTACCTTCATTATCTCTGCTAAAACAGAAATCGCATTCCATATAACAAAATCTTTTTCGCCAGTAGAAGCCCTGCCTCTTAGTTGTGCTTGCAGTTCCAGAAGCTCGGTCTTGCTTACATACCTTAAATCTTTCCTTTGCAAAATTCCCCACTGCTTTAGTTTTTCCAGCCTATCATTCAAAAAATTCTGCAGGTATTTCGTCGCTTCCAAGAAAATAGTGGATAAATTAACCTCTAACCACGAAATGTCGATGTCATGCACATAAGGCTTTACATCAGGATCTTGATCAGTCCTTATCTCTATTTCCTCGATATAAAGGTTCTTGCAAACTTCTTGTATCCTTTCTAAATCAGAGCCTGGGCTTGCAGTTAATCCAATAATCCTGGGGAATCTAGATTTGCTGTGGTACTGCTTCGTAACCCATGTATATGAATAGTCCTTTACTGCATTATGTGCTTCGTCTGCAACAATTAATGACACATTGTCAAGCTCAATCCTGTTATTAATTATGTCATTTTCGATGCATTGCGGCGTGCTTACAGTTACAATAGAATTTTTCCACATCTCTTCCCTTTTGCTTGGAGCAACAGAGCCAGTGAACAAAGCTATTTTATCTTCATCGATATCCATACATTCCTTTATTTCATTATGAATCTGCTCAGCTAATGGCTTTGTCACAGTTAAAAAAAGTATTTTAGAGCTGGGATAAGAATTAAGCCTTTGCACAGCAGCCATTATCGCTGTTTTCGTTTTTCCAAGCCCTGTTGGTAGTATAACAAGGCAATTTCCTTTAGCGCAGGAAGCCATAATAGTTTCCTGGTAAAGTCTTGGAGTAAAATTTTTAATAGCAACCATATACTTAAAGAATACGTTTTTATTTATATATATTGCGTGTTTGTAAAATTCACATGTACAACAAACTAATTCCATTAAAACTACACAAAACACTTTAATAATAAAAAAGTAAAAATAAATCTATCTTTCCCAACAATATGTTTATTCAATAAAAATAAATAATAATAAGGCGTTTTTGCCTTATATAGCGCAGATAGCAAAAGACACAAAATTAACATAATAGATACGTCTTTTGCTTATTAGGAGCGGACAACTAATGTGAAATCAATATTGTCCGCGAGTATAGTTGTGCGCATAGGATAAAAAAATAATGAAGCTTTTGACTAAAAATGATGTTCCTTTTGCAATGCCCGCAGTGCAATCACAAGATGAAATATCAAACTCTTAAGCCGGTAACTGAAAAGAATAAGAAAAGATGTGTATATTGCGGCAAAAGTTTTGGTGTACGCTCCAATATGATTCAAACGATTTGAGATATTAAACTAAAATTACAATTTTTTAAGAAAATCGTTTACGTCGAACACGACATTAGCGGATTTTATCCTCTCTTCTTTCTCCTTTAGTTTTTCCACGTCCTCTATTTTTTTTGAAATTATCTTGTTTATGTCTGATGTGTAGTCTTCAAGCAGAACAGAGACATTCTGCTCGTTAAGATAAGAGGGGTAAATTACGTAATCAGCTCCTGCATCATACAGCTCCAAAGAATTGCTGACACTTTTTGCAGTTGCTATAATGATGGATTTTGGATTATTGCGCTTTATGGTTTTTATTATGAGCTTATTGTCTTCGGCGCTGACTAAGCTTGACACAGCTATCTCAACATTGCTAAAATCAATGTGGTCAAGGAAATATGGATTGTATATTGAGCCGTAAACGAATGGTATCTTTTCATTTTTTAGTATTCTTATGTTTTGCGGGTCATTCTCGACAACCAGTATTTTCTTTCCCCTGCCTTCAAGTTTTGAGAAAAATTCCTTGCCTAAGTCATAGTAGCCAAAAAAGATTATATGGTAACCTTTCAGATTCTTGCTTTGCTCCTCAATTTTTTTGCTTTTGAAGAGGACGTCGATTTTTTTAAGGATATTCTCGCAATACTTGAACAAAAAGCTTTCATACTTAATAAGATAGGACGATATGGCCATTGTAACAACAATCAGCAATATTGCTATTGGACCGATTTCAGCTGAAATTAATCCCATAGCTATCCCTGCCAAGATTATAATCATGCCAAATTCGCTGAATTGCGACAGGTTTATGGCAGCTTTAAAGGCAGTCCTTAAGTCATAGCCTCTGAGCTTTAGTGTTAAGTAGACTGCAAAAGGCTTTGCGATAAAGCATAAAACCAAGAAGAGGATTATGAGGCTTACCGCATGAGGGGCAAAATCTGTATCGAGCTGGAAGCCCATGCCAACGAAGAAAAGCAGATTAAAGAATATTATCAACGGCTTTAGCCTGCTTAGTATGTCATTTTTGTATTCCGTGTTAGCTAAAGTGACTCCTGCGATAAATGCGCCTATGGATGTTGAATAGCCAAGCAAAGGAGAGATTCCAACAAATAGGAAGCAGATTCCAAGGCTCAGCACGAACAACAGTTCTGGATACCTTAATGCAAATTTGAAAAGTATGTTAAGTATGTATCTTGCGAATATAAATGCTATACCTATCAATATAATCCCTTTAAGCGGAACAATAATTACTCCTTCAATTCCGGTTTCCTTGAATAAGTTTAGGATGCTTAATATTAGAATTGCGAATATGTCCTGAACGACAAGAATTCCAAGAGTTATCTTTCCATTCAGAGATGAGGTTTCCTTCCTGTCCTCAACCCATTTTGCTACCAGCAAAGTGCTGCTGAACATGAACAATATCGCAAGGTAAATGCTTTCATTTGTATTGAAACCGATAAGCTTTGCAGGCACAAATGCAACAAAAAATAGGATTATAGTCTGTAATGTCGTAGCAATAAAAATATCTTTCCCAAGGTACTTCAAGCTGCTTAAGCTAAACTCAAGCCCCATAAGAAAAAGAAGGAAGGTTATTCCAAGCTCTGCCATTGACATTATCTGGTCTCCTGCCGTGCCAGCTCCTATGAGAAATGAAAAGATAAAGCCTGAGATTATATAGCCTATAATTATCGGCTGCTTAATAAGCTTTACAGAAAAAGAGATTGCTGCTACAACAAGGAACAGCATAGCAAAATCGTTTATAAATGACATTATTGACACCTTTGAGAAGCATTTTTAAGCTTAAATGGGGTATAAATAACTTTGCTTTGGTTTTTAAAAAATCATTTACAAAATTTTTAAGACTAAAATTTCGTAAATGATTTTTTATTATATGAAAAAGCATAATTTGGATGTTTTAGTGAGCTGAAGTGATTTGATTAAGGGAATTTAAGAAATTAGCAAATTGGTTTATACATCTTACGAGCAAATGTCCAGGGGTTATTTTCTATATTGAAAATAATGGTACAGAACCGTAACCCTTATAAATGTAAAAAAATACTATTTATCGACGGAAAATTAATCATTTTCTAATCAAAAAATGGACGAAAAAACTACTGAAAAAAAGGAACAAGAAACTAGCTCTGGAACTACGATAATTCAAAGACTAATTGAAGACGAGATGAAACAATCCTACATAGATTATTCTATGTCAGTTATTGTTGGAAGGGCATTGCCAGATGCAAGAGATGGATTAAAACCAGTGCATAGAAGAGTTCTCTACACGATGTATAACTCAGGATTATTGCATAATAAACCCTTCAGAAAGTCAGCATTTATAGTGGGCAGAACTCTATCAGATTTTCATCCTCATGGTGATGTAGCGGTATATGACTCTCTAGTAAGATTAGCGCAGGATTTCTCAATGAGATACCCTTTAGTAGATGGCCAAGGCAATTTTGGATCAATTGACGGGGATAATGCGGCTGCAATGAGATATTCTGAGGCAAGATTAACAAAACTTGCGGAAGAGATGATGCAGGACATTGACAAGAAAACAGTAAAGTTTGCCCCAAATTTTGATAATACATCTGAAGAGCCTACAGTCCTTCCATCAAAAGTCCCGAATCTTCTTGTTAATGGCTCATCAGGCATAGCAGTAGGCATGGCCACTAATATTCCGCCGCATAATATGCCAGAGATTGTTGATGCTACAATAAAGCAGATTGACAACCCAAACATTACAACAGAAGAACTAATGCAGCATGTAAAAGGACCAGACTTTCCAACAGGGGCTTTAATTTGCGGCAAAAGTGGAATCAAGGAAGCTTATAGCACAGGCAGGGGCAAAGTGATTGTAAGGGCAAAAACAGAAATAGAAGATACAAAAGACAGGAAAAGTATCATTGTTACGGAAATACCTTACATGGTCAATAAGGCAGAAATGATTACGCATATAGCGGATTTAGTCCGGGACAAAAAAATAAATGGCATAGCCGACATAAGGGATGAATCTGATAGGAACGGGATAAGGGTTGTTATTGAGCTGAAAAAGGACGCAAATGCAGATGTTTTGCTAAATCAACTGTATATGCATTCCAGGCTGCAGGTTACTTTTGGCATCATCATGGTAGCCTTGGTAAATAATGTTCCAAAGATCCTGAATCTAAATCAATTAATACAGCAGTACATAGACCATAGAAAGAGCATTGTAAAGAAAAGGACATTATTTGATTTGAATAAAGCGCAAAAAAAGGTTCATATTCTAGAAGGATTAATAATTGCATTGAACAATATTGACAAAACAATAAAGCTTGTAAAGGAAAGCGCTTCAGTTGAGGATGCCAAGATCGCTTTAATTTCGAATTTTAGCCTTTCTGAAGAGCAAAGCGTAGCTATTTTGGAGATGCGCTTGCAAAGGCTGACTTCTTTAGAGCAGGACAAAGTCAAGACTGAGCATGAAGGCTTGTTAAAATTAATAGAAGACCTAAAATCCATTTTAGCTTCTCCGCAAAAAATTATGAATATAATAAAGCAGGAGCTTCTGGAGTTAAAACAAAATTATGGGAATAGCAGAAGGACGGAAATTATTGAGACCGAGGCACCAAGCTTTGAAATGGAAGATATAATAGAGGAAAGCAACCAAGTCATTACCATTACTCATTCCGGGTACATAAAACGGCAGCCATTGCAGACTTACAGGCAGCAAAGGCGTGGAGGCAAAGGCCTTATAGCTACAACGACAAAAGAAGAGGATTTTGTCAGGGACATATTTATTGCATCAACACATTCTTACATACTGCTGTTCACAAACCAAGGGAAAGTGCATTGGGTTAAGGTATATGAAATTCCTGAAGCATCCAGACAGGCGAGAGGAAAGGCTGTTATAAATTTAATTAGCCTGCAGCAGGATGAAAACGTGACTGCATACGTACCTGTGAAATCATTTGATCCGGATAAATATCTGATCATGTCCACAAAGAACGGTACAATAAAGAAAACCGCACTTGCAGCTTACAGCAACCCCAGAATGGGAGGCATAGTTGCTATAACTCTTGAGCCTAATGACAGCCTGATCAATGTGAAGCTTACAGATGGGAATAAGGAAATAATTTTAGCTACCATGAATGGAATAGCAGTAAGGTTCAATGAAAATGATGTAAGGCCTACTGGAAGAAGCTCACAGGGGGTTAGGGGAATAAGGCTGGCTGATGACGAGGTTATAGGGATGGTTGTTGCTACAGACGATAAAACGCTGCTTACTGTAACAGAAAATGGTTATGGAAAGAGGACAAATATTTCAGAGTACAGGCTGATAAATAGAGGAGGTTCAGGTGTTAGAAGCATAATCTGCTCTGAAAGAAATGGCAAGGTAGTTTCGATAAATTCCGTTACAGATGAAAATGAAATAATGCTGATAACCAAAAAGGGCATAACAATAAGAATGCATGTTTCGCAAATAAATATCATTGGAAGGGCTACGCAGGGTGTAAGATTAATCAATTTGCAGCAGGACGATAAACTGGTTGGGGTGGCTAAGATTGTGAATGAATGAGGAAACCAATCAGCCCTTATTCTCTCTAGCATCTTTGATAAAGAACTTTGCAGCCCTAAAGACAATAGAAGACAAAATTATTGAATAAAGCATGAAAGCAAGGGCAAGATTAAGCACGGTTCCTATACCTTTTATATCCAGTGTAGCAAAGAAAAAAACTACAACAGCAACAGCAATGCCTTTCTGCACGTTAAGCGACATGAAGAGTTTTTCTTTCATGGTGAAATCCATTCCCCTCAAAGCAAATAGCATAGAGAAATACCTTATTGCAATGTAAATTAAAAATAATCCCAATGACTTTATCAAAAATTCCATGGAAAACGGAATCGCTACTACCAACCCTATCATGACAAAAACCAATATCTCAAGAGAATTTGAAAATACAGAAGCAAACTCTTGCAGTTGGAATTTCTGCTTGACATAAACATTTCCAAACAAAAGCCCCATTGAAGCCACAGCCAAAATTCCGTTTCCATTCAAATTCTCTGCAATTATGTATGCCAATAATGCGGAAGTTATTACCGCTAACGGGCTCAAAACAACAGAATAAGCCTTTCTCATGAACTTAAACATTATAAGCCCAATAAGGACTCCTGCGCCTATACCCACAACAAACTGCTGCAGCAAAGGCACAATCTGGTCAATAAAAATAGGTATTCCAATCTCACCTTTAAGCGCTTCTTTCAAATCAAGGATTATAAAAGGAATTAACACAACTAAAGGAGTATTAAGCAAAGACTCGAATCCCAAAAACTCAAAAACCTTGTTTTTGATACCCTTAAACATCGAGTTTATAACTGCATGATCAGTCCCCGACATCAAAGCAGAAAAAATCAAAGCTAAAAATATTGACTCAACATCAAAAACAATCATTGTAAAAACTGTCAAAAAAATAAGGTTAAATACCAAGGATACAATAAAAAGCCATAAGGCATGCAGTGAAAAATAATCCTTTTTGAGCTTAAACCTAGACCAAGAATCAAATAAAATCGTGACCAATGCTAGTATGCTTATTCCAGCCATGAAAATTTCCGGGAACGAGATTAATTTTGCCCCGTTATAATCTATCCTGCCGATGCCAATGCCTATAAGAAGCAGCAACAATATGTTGGGAATCCTAAAGCGCTGGCTTATAACTGAAGTAAGCAACCCTACCAGTAATATAACCACTAAGTAAGTCAATAAAAGTAAAACGATCATACACGCACCTCTTTATTTCTTTACTTAAAAAACAGGTATAAATAGTTATCGTAAAAAAACCTAAATCTTTTTATATTCGCAAAAATCTCACTAAGTTATGAAAAAACTGCTTTCAGAGGTCCTAAATGATATAAGGCCTACGGGCCAATACGAGAAGGAAATATTGGGGAAAGCAGATATCATCATAAAAAAAATAAACAAAAGTGTAAAGCATGCAAAAGCAGTTTTAGGAGGCTCTGGAGCAAAGGGAACATGGCTCAAGACTTTTGATGCTGACATTTTTGTCATGTTTAATTATGGCAAATACAAGGATAAAAGCAGCCATCTTTCTGACATTCTGGGAAAATCTCTGAAAAAGGACTTTAAAATAACAAGGCTGCACGGCTCTCGTGATTATTTCCAGATAAAACAAGGGAAATTTACATTTGAGATAATTCCAATACTGGAAATCAAAAAGGCAGAGCAGGCAAAAAACATAACTGACGTTTCCCCTTTGCATTCAAATTTCGTCATTAAACATAAAAGGCTTATAGACGATATAAGGCTGACAAAGCAGTTCTTTAAAGCTGCAGGGGTTTATGGGGCAGAGAGCTACATCCATGGCTTTTCCGGCTATGTATGCGAAATTCTTACAGTTTATTACGGCTCATTTCTGAAGCTGATAAGGGCTGTGACAAAATGGAAGGAAAAAACAGTCATTGATGTAAAAAATTATTATAAGGGAAAAAATGTGTTTATGGAGCTAAACAAGTCGAAGCTTACCAGCCCGTTAATAGTCATTGATCCCGTGCAGAAAGGCAGGAATGCTGCTGCTGCTTTAGACCATGAAAAGTTTGAAATAATAGTGCACAGGGCAAAAGAATTCCTTAAAAAGCTATCCAAAGAATTTTTTGAAATAAAAATATTTACAGAAGAGGACATAAGAAGAAAATTTCCCAAAAACATTGTAATGCTAAATGCAGAGCCTTTGAACAAAAAAGACGATGTTGCTGGAGCCAAGATGCTAAAGGCATTCCATTTTATAGAGCAAAACCTCATTTTTTATGGATTTGAGGTTATTGAAAGCGATATGTTGTGGCATTCTAAAGGCACATCATTGTTTTACTATGCATTGGAGTCCGATAATCTTCCTGAAACAAAGGAGGTTGCAGGGCCGCCTGTAAAAATAAAATTCCATGCTGAGCTATTCAAGAAAAAGCATAAAAACACATTTGTAAAAAATAATAGGCTCTATGCCGAGGAAAAAAGGAAGTATAGCGATGCGAAAGCCCTAGTCAAAGCAGTACTCAAGACTTCTAATATAAAAAATAACCTGAAAAGCATATGGATGGTTTAATATGCAGGCAGTCATTCTAGCGGCAGGAAAATCTACAAGAACTTATCCGCTTACATTGACAAGGCCCAAGCCTCTGCTTAAAGCGGCCAATAAAACAATTCTTGAGTATAATCTCGAAGCTTTGAAGAATATTGCAGATGAACTAATTGTTGTGGTTGGATACAAAAAAGATATGATAAAAAAGTTCATTGAAGAAAATTATAATGAATTAAACATAAAATTTATTGAACAAAAAGAGCAGCTTGGCACAGGGCACGCGGTTTCAATTCTCAAAGATAAAATAAAAGGAAGGTTTATAGTTTTGATGGGAGATAACATCTATTCTAAAGAGGACATTAAAAATATTGCTAAGCACCAATATTCTATACTGGTAAATAAAGTCAAAAATCCCGAGCTTTTTGGGGTTGTAAAAGAAAAAAATGGAATACTTGCGGATATTGTTGAGAAGCCGAAAGAATTCGTTTCGGATTTGGCAAGCTGCGCGTTATATTCATTTGATGTGGGAATTTTCAATGAGCTTGAAAAGGTAAAAAAATCCGAAAGAAATGAGTATGAGATTACAGATGCAATAAAAGGCATTTCATTGAAGGAAAAAATATACTGCATAAAGAGCAAATCCTGCTTTCAGATAAGCTTTCCATGGGATTTGCTAAAAGTTGACAATATTATCAGGAAAGGAAAAAGCGCCATTGGGAAAAATTCAGAAATAAAAGGAATGGTAGAAAATTCAAGTATTGGGGATAACTGCATAATCAATGGGAATGTAAAAAACTCAATTATAATGAATAACACCATTATTGAAAAAAATTCCATTGTTGAAGACTCAATTATTGGAGAAAATGTAAGATTCAGCGGAAAAATAATATCTAAAAATGACACTTATTCAATTATAAAAAACAAAAAAATAAAGATAGATAAAGCAGGCGCGATAATTGGGGATAATGTGAATGCCGATGGCACAGTTATTGAGCCTGGATGCAAAATATGGCCAAATAAAAAAATAAGCGGAGAAATTAAAAATGACATTCAATGAAAAATTAGTGGCATTGCATCTTTACACTTTTGGCTTTATTAGGAAGCTTTACGAATGGGTGCTTTCATGGGCCCATAAAAAATACTCCCCTTTTGCGCTGTTTATCCTTGCATTCACTGAGTCATCTTTTTTTCCAATTCCCCCCGACGTCTTGCAGATGGCTTTATCGGTCTCAAAACCAAAAAAATCTTTCTTTTTTGCTTTAATATCCTCAATAGGCTCTGTACTTGGAGGCATTTTTGGATACTTTATAGGCTTTTTTTTATTTGATTCTGTTGGAAAATTAATCATTGATGCATTGGGCTACCAGTCACAATTCGATGCAGTAGGAAACTTATACAAGTCTTACGCATTTCTTGCAATTTTAACAGCAGCATTTACGCCAATACCCTATAAAGTATTCACAATAGCAGCTGGCTTTTGGCAAGTTGGCTTGTTTCCGCTAATAACTGCTTCTATAATAGGAAGAAGCGCAAGGTTTTTTTTAGTGGCCACTTTATTTTATTTTTTCGGCCCGAAAATAAAAGAATTTATAGACAAATATTTCAACTGGCTTACAATAATATTTATAGTGCTGCTTATTGGAGGATTCATAGCTATAAAATATCTCATGTAAAATGGCAAGCAAGATAAAGGTTGAGGTCAATAGAAAACTTTTGCATATGTCTCTAGGGGTAGTGCTCGTAGCATTGCTTATGTTCGGCATTGTTGGAAAGGAGCATTTATTCGGCTTGCTGGTAGTAATGTTAGTACTATCCATACTTAGCAAAAAATATAATATTCCCGTAGTAGGCTGGCTCTTGCGGAATTTTGAAAGGGAGGAATACGCAAAAAAATTTCCCGGAAGGGGATTTATTTTCTACATTATAGGTTCATTGCTGGTGCTGGCATTTTTTCCAATGGATATTGCAATGCCTGCCATTCTTGTTCTGGCATTTGCAGACTCAATAGGGCACTTGTTTGGGATAAGGTACGGAAAGAGAAGGCATCCTTATGTAAAGACCAAATTTGTAGAAGGATGGATTGCTGGATTGATAGCAGGATTTATAGCTGCTTTTGTATTTGTCCCATGGCACGAGGCCCTGGCTGCTTCATTCTTTGCGATGCTTGTAGAGGGAATAGAAGTAAAGATAGGCGCAGAAGAAGTTGATGACAATCTCATCATTCCATTAGTGGCTGCAATTGCAATATGGTCTGTAAGGTACTTTTTCTAAATTGCAATTGAAGAATCTAAAATATAGTAGATAACCTAAATTTTTGAACAATAAATAGCCATCCCCTATATTGGGAGGACATAACCTATTTTGTATAATTATTTATGTCCTCCGCTATAATCACGCGGTTTCTGATAAAAACTATTCTTTCTTCTCTTCTTCAGAATAGGATGGAACTGCAGCGCGGCTTATGATTAGTATGTCCCCTACCGACTTAACAAGCTGGTGCGGCACGATAACGCCTTTTGCAGATCCAAGTACTTTGTTCAAGAAAGAATTTTTAGTGGCCCTTACACGCCAGCCAAAAATTTTGTTCTGGGTTATTATTGACTCCTCAACGTCTCCAAAATATTCACCACTATCTGTAAAAACGCGCATATCATAAGTTTCAGATATTTTCTTCATCTTCAGCATAAACATCACCTTTATGAAATATTTTAAAAATAGTAATCGTACAAGTATTTAAAATCTTCGTTTTTAGGGGCAGTTATTTAGCACTCTTGAGTGATTTTAAGAAGGTTTTTAAAAAGCGTTCTTATCTTGCCCAGTATGAATTACAAAAACCTCATGGTTATAGGGACATCCCATATAGCAAAACAAAGCCTTGAAGATGTAAGGAAAGCGATAGAGGGGTGGAAGCCCGATATTGTCGCTTTGGAGCTTGATAAGAGAAGGCTATATAGCCTGTTCAGGAAGCCAGGCAAAATAAGGATTTATGATATAAAGAGAATTGGAATTAAAGGGTTTATATTCTCTTTGATAGGCGCGTGGGCTGAAAAAAAGCTCGGGAACATGGTTGGAGTAGCTCCAGGAAGTGAAATGAAAATCGCTGTAAGGCTAGCAAGAAAAAATAACATAAAGATAGCATTGATTGACCAGGATATTGAAATAACCTTAAGAAGATTTTCAAAAAGCCTGACATGGAAAGAGAAATGGAATTTTTTTGTTGACATATTGAAATCTATTTTTGTCAGGAAATCAGTCATAGAGTTTGACCTTACAAAAGTGCCGAGCAAAAAGGTAATTAAGAAACTGGTTGGTATGGTTAAGGAAAGGTACCCGAATGTCTATAAGGTCTTGATAGAGGAAAGGAACAAGGTAATGGCAAATAACCTTCATAATATAACGTCAAAGTACCCGGATAAGAAGATACTTGCAATTATTGGGGCTGGGCATGAGGATGATATCCTAGACTTAATAAAGAAGCCTGGCATAAATTACTCTTTTACTGTAAGCTGATTTTTTTCCAGAATCAGTATCTCCTAATACAAAATAGTTACTTCTAAGTTTAGAGAAAATTCAAAATAAAATGAATGCCGGCATTCATGTTACGTGATGTAACATGAGTAACATAAATGTCTTTTTACAAAAATCTTTCGCTTCTTTTAGCAG
>JACPJP010000015.1 GCA_016187495.1 Candidatus Woesearchaeota archaeon | reverse complement strand
TTAAGTGAATTTATCCGAATGTGCGGATTTAATGAAAAGAAATTCGAGTTTTTTGTATAGTATATAAACAAACCTGCGCTAAAATTAGTGGAGATAGTGTAACCTATAAAACAGCTTAAAAGGAAACTGTTAAACTTGAGATTTTAAAAACATTTATATATAATTATAATATTTCAACCTAAATTGCTTATAAAAGAGCAAAATAATCATGAGGTGGTCTTAAAAATGGCAAAAGGAAGATGCATGAAATGCAAGAAAGAAGTTGAGATTGAGAATGGAAAAGAAGTTGTTATGAAGAACAAGATGAAAGCCATGAAAGGTGAGTGCGGCAAGTGCGGCACAAAGGTCTTCAGGATCCTAGGAAAAGCCTAATTTTAGTGCTTTCTTTTTATTTTTTATTTATTTTTATGTTGGGTTTTTATAAGTTCTTTAAATTTTATAGAGGTTAAAAATAAATATTTGCTGTGCTTTACACCCTAAAGTAGCGGGGTGGAATATAGCACTCTAAATCTGATAATATCTAAGCTAAAAGCATAGGTATAAACGGAATAAGGGTGTTATAAACCCTGCTATATCTTTTCTAACAATGTGTAAGAATTAAGTAAGATCCACCCCAACGCTACTTACTTTAGTGCAAAAGGTGGTATATATAGCTTTGTTTTTTTGGTATATGCAATATATATACTAGCATATATTTTGTAGCCTTTCAACCCTCTTTTCTTAATGTTTTGGCCCATTTCTGTATTTTTTTCTTGAAGTAGGGATAGGACTTATGGGCATTATAGGCAATATGCGCAAACAGGTAAATCAATGCTACTGCAATTGTTATGTTGGAGATAAGCAGCCTTTCTCCCAACTCCAAAAGGGATTTTGCAAAACTGCTTCCGCTGTAGATAAAAAACAAAGCGGTAAGCAAAATAGCTGCAAGGTAATGTTTATGATTATCTTTATCTGATAAATTAGTTCTTATGCGCCAGAACAAAGCTATAATGATTATGAGGTTAAGTATGAACGAGGCAGAGCTGAAAAACGTGAATACAAAAAAAGCTGCAAACAAAATCAGTACTGTGCCTACAATTAAAAAGGGTCCTGCCATTTTAAAAAAATGCGGAGGCCAGGACTTTCGAGCCATACCTTGCAAGATAACGGCGTTCGAACCTGGGTAAGCACTAAGCTAACAGGTATCTTTTAATCATAGCCAAAAGGCTCATAATACCTTCCACCAGATTGACCTAAGCTTGGACATTTCTTCTGTCCCGTTTGGCCACTCCGGCACCTCCGCGAATGAATATGAGTGGAGGTTAGGAAACTTGTTTCCCGCTACCTCCGCGTAATACGAAATTAAAACCAAATGAGAAACAACCTTCTTTAAAAATATTCTTATTATTTCTTCTGCCAATTATAGCTTCTTAGCCTTGCGCTCTTTCCATAGCCGCAGGAACTGCACTTATGCTTTCTGATATGGTAAGTTCTCCTCCCACACCTTCTGCAATGTATCATATTCTTCTCTCCGGACTTCCTACCCATTGATGCTGTTCCTTTCATTTAAAGCCACCCTAGAAAACTTACTCAGGAGAAATGACTGTTATTGTATCCCCCCTTATGAACACAACGCCAAGCTTTCTCTTCATTTCATTATCAACATGCTCCTCTGCATCTTCCAGAACTACATTGACATGAATATCAAATGACTTAAGCTTGCCTACATATTTCCTGTTGTTTTTTAATTCCACAATTACTCTCTTATCCCTTGCTTTGTTTAAAGCATCCAAAGGCCTAGAAGGTTCATTCATATAAAACACCCCTCAAATTAAATTATTATAAGGAAAGAGTTTTGGTATTTGTATTTAAATGTTTGTTTTATTCAATGAAAAATCCAGAAATTTTATAAATAAGCCCAATATCCTCTTTTTTATGGCAATTTCACAATTGAGGGCAGTAAGAAAGCCGAGTGGAGGTAAATATAAGAGGAAGGGCAGAAAGCAGAGAGCTTATGAGCTCGGAAGCGAGCCGGCTTTTACCGGCCTTGGAAAAAGAAGGGTAAAGATTATGCGCACAATGGGCAATAACCCAAAAACAAGGCTTCTTGCAGCAGACATCGCAAACTTGTTTGATCCAAAAACAAAAAAATACGAGCAGGCTAAGATAAAAACTATTTCTGGAAATCCTGCGAACAGGCATTTTGTAAGAAGAAACATAATGACAAAAGGCGCTATAATAGATACAGAGAAAGGAAAAGCAATGATAACCTCTAGGCCTGGCCAAGATGGCGCTGTTAATGCTGTTTTGATTTCTTGATAATTTTTATACTGTAAGCTATTTTACAATTCTTTTCACATTCTCAACAAACTTTCTAATATCTTTCTCTAGCTCTTTATTAATCGCCTCAAAAACAATCTCGTCATTAACCTTGCCATACTGATGCGAGATTATATTTTTCATTCTTTTGGCGTCTTTCATTTTTTTCGCTAGACCATTATCAATAAGTTTATTTTCTAAAAGTATGTTAAATGCGTCGATGTCGTCTTCTGGAATTTCAAATTTTTTAATTTTAATTATTAGAAAAGCTAAATCGGTTACTGCCTCAACTATCTTCTCCACATACCTCTCACATGCTGCTTTTGTTAAATTAGAGGAGTTATATTCTTCAAAGCTAGTAGGAACTATTTCAGCTAATTCATACAAATATTCATTGATTTCATTAATTTTATCATTTATTCTATTCATGTTGTTGCAATCATAATCTTATTCAGCCTAAAAAAGTAATCTTCATCTTTTATGTGGCGAATTGTAAAGGACATATTGTCAAAATTACTGCTCTTGTAAAGTATTTTATGGTTAATTGCAATAGACCTCTTGATTTTTTGAGGCAATATGTTAAATACATGCACATCCACTTTTTCAGGCAACTCCCCCATAATCCTTATCCTGAATTTAGTTGCTTCTCTCAAAGAAATATCAGTAAATACTGCGCAAATATCAATATCAGATCTTTTGGTAACAATGCCAGTTGCATGAGAACCAAATAAGAGTATGGCTCTAATCCTATTTTTTAACTCATCATGCAAAATTAATTGAACCGCTTTGTCAATAAGCCTCAAACTATCAGCATCTTTTTTTAGCTCAAACTCGTCTTCAAACTTAGAAGCCTCTTTAATAAACTCAAATTTAGGTTTAATATCGCGGCTTAGCCTGTTTTTCTCTGACTGGGTTAACGTAACGCCATCTAATTGCTTTAGGATTATGCCTATTTCCTTCTTGCCAAAAATTTTCCTTGCATTGATATTATCTTTTAAAAATTCCTTTAATCTCAAAATAACCACCATTTAGGTTATTGTTAGAATAATAATATATATATATAAATATTTCGGTTTCAAAGCCCCAAGCTTTTATCAATCTCTTCTGCCATTCCCCTCAATTCTTCCAATGTTCTCTCAAGATCCTTCTCAACTTCATTTATTAATCCCCTTAAGTTGCTTACCCTCAGTATATAGCCCCTTTCAGCTTCAACCACCATTCCCGAATCGAGCAATTTATTTAGATGATGAACAACAGTGCCTCTGCTCAGGCCCAAACTATAAGCAATCTCGTCGCTTGATAAAGGCTTTCCCATTTTTGCATTTTTAATCAGCTCAATAAAAACCCTAAAGCAGCTTTTATCCTTATCTCTCAAATTAAATAAGCCCAAAGAGCTTCCAAGCCATTGTAGCTCTTGATTAACATTTTTTTGTACTGGCTTCCTAACACTCATTATGGTAATTCTTTGCAGATATCTCATAAACAGTCAAAAGATACTTACACTATATAAACCTTTTGAATATCTATATACTAATGTATAGAAAACTTTAAATATATGTTGATATTACTATAATTCCGTTGATTTAAGGTCAACAAAATAATCGAGGTGATCTGAATGGTATGGGACCCATTCGAGGAGATAAAAAGAATGCACGAGGAAATGGATAGAGTTTTTGGCAGAGCTTTTGGAGCTAGATTGCTGGGTTACAGCAAAGGAAAAGAGCTTTCAAAATATGAAGGTCTCAGAGTTCCGGTTGCAGATGTAAGGGAAACTGAAAACAGCGTAATAGCAAACATAGAGATTCCTGGTGTGGAAAAGAAAGATATTGAGCTTAATGTTACAGAAAACAGCATTGAGGTAAAAGTCGAGAAAAGGGCAGAAAATGAAGTGAAGGAAAAAGGCAGTTATTCTTATGAGTCAAGAAGCCATTCTTTCTACAGAGCTTTGCCATTGCCAGCAGGAGTCAAGGCTGATGAGGCAAAGGCAGAATACAAAAATGGCTTGTTAAAAGTGGAGATCCCAAAAGTTAAGAAAATCGAGATTGAATGATAAATTAATATAAAATTAATATAAACTAACGGAGGTGGAAAAATGGAAGGAAGAGGAAAAGGCGGTTGCGGATGTGGCGGATAAATTAATTTTATTTTTTTCATTTTAATTATTGTTAGTGTATGTTGATACTGGAATTAAAAATTAAGTTATTGAGATTGGGATTATCATTGTTTTTATTTAATTGGGATTTAGGATTGCAGATAAAATGAAGAAAGAAGAAAACGAAGAAAAGGCAGAAACTGAGAAAAAAGATTCAGGTAAAGAAAAACTAAAAGACAATAGGGCGATAGACAAAGAGAAGATTGAGGAGCTTACAGATACCTTGCAAAGATTGCAGGCAGAGTTTGAAAATTATAGGAAAAGATTTGATAAGGAAAAGGCAGAATTTGTTAAGTATGCAAAAGCTGAGTTGATACAAAGATTATTGCCGACGCTTGATACATTTGAAATTGCTTTAAAGTCAACAAAAGACAATGAAAGATTCGTTAAAGGCATGGAAATGACCTATGCCGAGTTTGTATCAACGCTGCAAGCAGAGGGCCTGAAACCGATAGTGGCTATTGGAAAGAAATTTGATCCTTATCTGCATGAAGTTATGCTGAAAGAAAAATCTGATAAGGACGATGGGGTGGTTTTGGAAGAATTGCAGAAAGGATATATGCTCAACGACAAGGTTTTGAGGCATAGTAAGGTTAAGATAAGCGAAAAGGCAGAAAAAGCTGAAGCAAAAAAAGAAAAAATGGATAATGAAAAAACGCAATAAAAAGGTGCAATAAAGCAACGAAAACGCTTATCAAACCTTCCAATGTAGGAAGACTAAATTTGTTGCATGATGGGAAAAGCAATAAAAAGAAATTTCAGGAATTATTAATTAAAAAATACTAAAAATTAGATTAATAAAAAATTAAAATTGAACAAAAACCATTGAACAAGGGGCATTTTATTGGAAAACAAAAAACAAGGAGAAAAACTAACTAAAAATACCCCACTAAAAGAGGTTTTGAAATTAGCGCATCCGTGCAAATGCGAAGCCTGCACGGTAGGATGCAGGCATGGAAGCGGCTTTTTAATTGATGATGACATTCCAAAAATTGCAAAGTTTTTGAATGTTTCAGAAGAGGTGTTGAAAAAAGAGTTGTTGGAAGAAGTCGAAAAATTCAACACAAAAAGGTACAGGCCGAAAATAATAAGGAAAGACAAGCCATATGGCAAATGCATATTTTTTGATGAAGAAATCGGTTGCAGGGTCCATGAGGCAAAACCGCTAGAATGCAAAGTTTCAATGGGTTGCAAGGGTTATGGGGAAAAATTAAGCTTGTGGTTCATGCTTAACCATTTTGTAAACAAGGATGATGCGGAAAGCGTAAGGCAATATGAATCTTACCTAAAAAGCGGCGGAAAAACTTTGGAGGGCGCAGAATTAAAGGACTTGGTTCCGGATAAAGAGAAGTTGCGGAAAATTTTGAGTTTTGAAATTAGGTAAGAAAAATAGTCTATAGTTCAATAATAAAAATTCATTAAAAATCCAATAATATAATTTCATTGATTGGTATTAGTTTTATCAAAAAAATAAAGCAGGTTATATTAAAATTTATTGAATTAAAAATTAACGAAAAATTAAAAATAAAATTAGACTAATCAGGGTGAATAAAAATGGCAGAAAAAACTAAAACAAGAAAAGAAAAAATAATTGGAATAGATTTAGGTACATCAAATAGCGCAGCTGCAGTTTTGCAGGCTGGGAAACCAACAATAATACCAAGCGCTGAAGGAACAACCGCTTATGGAAAAGCTTTTCCCAGTGTTGTGGCATTTACAAAAGACGGGCAGATGCTGATAGGGGAACCTGCAAGACGACAAGCAGTATCAAATCCTGAAGGCACGATAACTGCTGCAAAAAGAAAGATGGGGACGAGCTTCAAGTACAAAATCAACGGCAAAGAGTATACACCCCAGCAAATTTCTGCATCTATTCTGCAAAAAATAAAGAAAGATGCAGAAGAGTTTATTGGAGAGCCTATAAGCAAGGCAGTAATTACAGTGCCTGCTAACTTTGATGACAACCAAAGACAGGCTACTAAAGATGCAGGGACAATAGCAGGATTAGAAGTCGTAAGGCTGGTTAATGAGCCTACAGCGGCATCAATGGCTTATGGCCTTGACAAGATGGACAAGGAAATTAAAATTCTTGTCTTTGATTTAGGCGGGGGCACTTTAGATGTTACAATAATGGATTTTTCTGATGGCGTTTTTGAAGTTAAAGCTACCAAAGGAGACACACAATTAGGCGGAACGGATATGGACGAAGCCATGATGAAATTTATAATTGGGGATTTTAAAAACAAGGAAGGCATGGATTTAAGCGAAGAGGATACTGCTATGCAGCGCTTGAGGGAAGCTGCAGAAAAGGCTAAAATTGAGCTTTCAACTACAATGCAAACGGAGATAAACCTTCCGTTTATAACATCCCAAGACGGAAGCCCTAAGCATTTAAGCATGAAGCTCTCAAGGTCAAAGCTTGAGCAGTTAGTAGAGCCAATTATTCAGAGATGCAAGCATCCGCTTGAGCAGGCATTGAAAGACGCAAAATTAACGCCAAAGGAGATAGGCAAGATAATACTTGTGGGGGGCCCTACAAGAATGCCTGTTGTACGAAAATTTGTAGAAGATTTCACAGGAAAGAAAGCCGAGAGAGGCGTTGATCCTATGGAATGCGTTGCAATGGGCGCTGCAATACAAGCTGGGATATTGGCTGGAGAAGTTAAAGACATATTGCTGCTTGATGTTACGCCTTTGACTTTAGGCATAGAAACCTTAGGGGGGGTATTTACAAAGCTGATTGATAGGAATACAACTATACCAACTAAAAAGAGCCAGATTTTCTCTACAGCATCCGATAACCAACCAGCTGTTACTATAAGGGTTGGACAGGGTGAAAGGCCGATGTTTGCTGATAATAAAGTTCTTGGCCAGTTTGACCTTATTGGAATACCTCCTGCCCCAAGGGGAATTCCTCAAATAGAAGTTACTTTCGACATTGACGCAAATGGAATTGCCCATGTAACAGCAAAAGACTTGGGAACAGGAAAAGAGCAAAGCATAAGAATAACCGCATCCCAAAAGCTAAGCGATGAGGAAATCAAAAAGATGCAGAAAGAGGCAGAAGAGCATGCAGAAGAGGACAAGAAAAGGAAAGAAGAAGTCGAGATAATAAACAGTGCAGACACTTTAGTATATTCAACAGAAAAGCTATTCAAGGACTTTGAGGGCAAGGTCGACAGCAAGGAACTTGAAACCGTAAAAGGAAAAATAATGGAGCTAAAAGAATTGCTCAAGCCTCAAAATAAGGATGTTTCAGCAATAAAGTCAAAGATGGACGAAGTAAACCAGTTAGTCCAAAAAATGTCGACAGAAATGTACCAAAAAGTTGCTCAAGAGCAGGCAAAGAGGCAGCAGGAGCAGGGGCAAGGAGCGCATACAGCAGAAAACCATAAAGAAGATGATGAAAATGTGGTTGATGCAGAGTATAAGGTAGAGGATGATGAAGACAAAAAGAAGAAAAAGGGGAGGTAATATTTTCTTTTTTGTTTAATTAAAGGCTCAAATGGAGAAAAATAAAAATCTGCAGGCGGCTATAAAGTGGAATTACCCAAAAAGACTTTTGATACTTTTAGCTTTAACTAGCTTAGCAAGCTTATATTTTCCATCCCCAAACATAAACGAAAGCCAATATTTCTGGATTTTAGGCTCTTTTGTGCAGGGTTTTTCTGCATTCACTGGTATTGTAATTGCATCATTGACATTAGGAACTAACAAAATTTTTGTTAAAAGAGTTAACATTACTGATCCAGAGAAAGTGTTTCTCATGCCAATTTCAATGTCAATAATTACGGTCCTGTTTAGTATTATTGGAATGATTTTTTACGACTCATTTTATAACTCAAAAATTTTAGGGCTTATAATAATTATAACTTCAATAATAGCGATTTGGTGCATTTTTGAGATATTTCATTTAATCACCAAGTTTATATCAACAGATTAAAAAATGATAATCCCCTCAAAATCAGAATGCCTTGCTATTTTAGATAAAAACAAAACTCCTTCTAATGTTATTGAGCACTGCAAGGCTGTATGCAAGATTGCTGAGGAAATTGCTGATAAGCTTATTGCTAAAAATATTAAGGTCAATAAAAAATTAGTTACTGCAGCAGCCTTATTGCACGATGTTGAAAGGGAAAAGAAAGACCACGTCATGGAAGGCGCAAAGCTAATAAGAAAAATGGGATTTCCGGAAGTTGCGGAAGTAATGTCAAAGCACAGCCTTCATAAAATAGAAAATCCTGCCCAACAGCCTCGTACTTATGAAGAAAAGATTGTTTTTTACGCTGACAAAAAAGCCAAAGAAAGTAAGATAGTAAGCCTTGAAGAAAGATTCAAAGATTTAAAACAAAGGTATGATATTGATTTCACAAAAGAATACGCTTTTGCAAAGAAAATCAAAAAAGAGCTGATGGTGGAAAATAAATAATATTAAAAATGACAAAAGAATATTATAAAATTTTGGGCGTTGAAAAAACCGCGACAAAAGAAGAGATAAAGAAAGCCTACAAGAACCTAGCTAAAAAGTATCATCCGGACTTGAATAAAGAGGCTGGGGCAGCTGAGAAGTTCAAGGAAATAAACGAGGCTGCTGCTGTTCTGGCTGATGACGAGAAAAGAAAGCAGTATGACGAGTACGGCACAATTGCCGAACAATTCGGGCAGGGCTTCCAGGGTTATGACTCCTCTGAATCTATGTCTGGCTCTAATTTTGACTTTGACAGCATATTTGAAAGCTTCTTTGGAGGGGGAAGTCCATTTGGCACTAGAAGGAGGAAAGGCCCAAGAAGAGGTGCGGACTTAAGGTATGATATGGAAATAACTTTGGAAGAGGCTGCTACAGGCGCAACTAAACATATCCTTATCCCAAGAATGGAATCTTGTTCAAAATGCCATAGCTCAGGAGCTGAATCGGAGTCTGACATTGTAAATTGTTCTGATTGTAATGGCTCTGGAGTAAAAAGACAGACACAAAGGACGCCTTTCGGCATTTTTTCTACAACAAGTACTTGCGGAAAATGCCGAGGCCAGGGGAAATACATAAAGAAGGAATGCCAGATATGCGATGGGACCGGAGTTGTAAAGAAAACAAGGAAGCTTGAAATAAAAATACCTGCAGGGGCAGAGGAAGAAACAAACTTAAGAGTAGCAGGAGAAGGCGAGGCAGGAGAAAGGGGCGCTCCCGCTGGCGATTTGTATGTTGTTATTCATTTAAAGGAGCACGGCACATTCGAGAGGCATGGTGATGATATTTATGTTAAGGTTCCAATACCTTTTACAATAGTGGCATTAGGCGGCGAAATAGAAGTCCCTACTTTAGATGGCAAGGCAAAATTAAAGATACCTGCAGGAACGCAAAACAACACCATTTTTAGGATGAAAGGCAAGGGCATTCCTTATCTTCATGGCTCCGGAGTTGGAAACGAGAATGTTGAAGTCGTCATCGAAGTGCCTGAAAAGCTCACAAAAAGGCAGAAAGAGCTTTTGCAGGAATTTGAAAAGGAGAATAAAGGCAAGAAAGGGTTTTTTAATTGGGTGTTTTGAATAGCAAATTTTATAAACAAGTTAAGGCAAAGGTAAATAAAAGAGGTAGATAGATGCAAAACAAAAAGGCTTCTTTAGAGCTGTCTATAAGCGCCATTGTTATAGTTATCCTTGCCATGACTTTGCTTGGCTTGGGCTTGGCTTTTATAAAAAGCATTTTTGGCAGCGCTGAGGAGCTTTCAGACTCCGCATTTGGCAAGGTTTCTGACCAACTGCAAAGGGATTTGGTAAACAATGACGAAAGGCTTATCTTCTCCCAGTCAAAAGTGGAAATTGAAAGAGGAAAATCTTCTTTGCTCGGATGGGGCATAAGGAATGAAAACAGAGCAAGGCTGGACTACTGGACTGAGTTTACACCAATAAAATGTCCAGGTATGTGTCCGACACTTGAAAATTTTAACAATGAGTGGTTTATTTTCAAGTATAACAGAGATGGGAATGTATCATCATTGCTATATTCAGTTGATTCTGCAGAACAAAGCATAAAGCGTGTAGATTTAAGCATTCCAGGAAACGCAGAGCCAGGGCTTTATTTAGTAGACTTATCAATCTATGAAGAGAAAGGTCAAAATGATACTAAGTATGATTCGACAGAAATTTTTATAAGTGTTGGGTAAGATTACCATAGCAAAATACAGCTCAAAATGAAGAAAAGACTTTCAGAGCAACAGGAATTTGAAATCATGAAGCTTGTTTTGGACAAGTTTCTATGGATAGGCTTCATCATAATGGCATTTGGAGCCTACCAGATGGCTACTAGCAGCTTTGCTAATGGATTAATATGGTTTGTCTCTGGAATAATATTCCTCATTTTGTTCATAGTATTAATTGTCAAGGAGTATGAGATAATAAGGTAAAAAAGAGGGTATTGATCACAAATTGATGGAACCCTTCATTTTCCGACAACCCCATAAAAATAAAAAGTTTAATTAAGGATAATACTTAATTCTTGTAATAATGGAAATAGTCAAGGCAAAAAGAGGAATTGAGCTTTCATTGACATTTCTTGTCACTATAATTCTGGCAGTGATTATACTGGCATTTGGAGTAAGGTTCCTGTATAGCCTTACTTCTGAAGCGACTGAGCTGGACAAAATAAGTACAGAGCAGCTCGACAAAAAGTTTGCAGAGCTTTCCTGCAGCAGCAATGAGAAGGTGTGTATAGGCATAATAAGGAAGAGGGTACCGAAAGGAAAGACGGACGCTTTCGGGTTCAAAATAATAAATATAGATGCAACGACAGAATTTAAGGTTGAAGTCAATCCGTCAAAGGCATTTGACAAGCAAAACAATGAAATACCAAATAGAATCGAATTTAAATATAATGATGAGTTAGTTGAAATAGAGAAAAACGAGGAAAAAAGTTTAGGGATCGGTTTTGAAGTGCCAAAAGACGCTGTTTCTGGAACTTATGTGTTCGATGTTGGGGTAAAATATAGGGCCAATGACGTATTTGTGCAGTATAATGAGCTTCAAAAGATATATATAGAAGTACCTTAAGCCGCATTGCATATTTCTGCAAAGCTCTTAGGGTCTAAAGAAGCGCCTCCTACTAAAGTTCCATTAATATTTTTCATTTTCATTAAACATTTAATATTTTCGGGCTTTACGCTACCGCCATAAATAATTCTGGCATTATCAGAAATTTTTTTATTATAGATTTTTAACAAGAGGCTTCTAATGAATTTATGAACTTCCTCTGCCTGTTCCGGAGCTGCATTCTTCCCTGTGCCAATAGCCCATACAGGCTCATAAGCAACAACAAGATTTTTGATCTCATTTTCATTAATATCGTTTAGACAATTAATTAGTTGATTTTCTATTATTTCCCTTGTCTTATTATTGTCTCTTTGCTGTAATGTTTCCCCAATGCACAGAATAGGCTTTAAGTTATGCCTCAAGGCAGACTTTACCTTTTTATTGATCAAATCGTCCGTTTCATTAAAGTATTGCCTTCTTTCAGAATGCCCCAGAATAACATACTCACAACCAGCATCCTTCAGCATCAAGGGAGAGATTTCCCCTGTGAAAGTGCCTTTGTCCTCAAAATGCATATTTTGGGCTCCAAGCTTAATCTTAGAATTTTTTAGCAATTGATTTAATTCAGAGAATAATGTAAATGGAGGACAGATTACTATATCAATATTCTTAGCATTTTTAATTAATTTTTCAAAACTTTTGACGAAAGAAACCGCTTCCTTAATGTCCTTATTCATTTTCCAGTTAGCTGCAATCAGGGCTTTCATTTTACTAATGCTCATGGTCATCTTCTGAACCAGGCTTCTCCATCTTTTCCTTAATCTTAGAAACGTCCTGCTCGCAGTGCCAGCAGAACATCTCGTTTTCTGTCAGCTTCCTACCGCAATAAGGGCATTTTGGCATTTTGATAATATGCTTGCAATAAGTATTTAATAAATTTATTTGTTTTTAGAGAATAGATTTTTATATTTAAACTCCAAACAACCAAATATGCAAAGAGCGCATATAGTCATATATGGCCTCGTCCAGGGAGTTTTCTTTAGGTCAAATGCCAAAAAGGTGGCAGAAACTCTAGGGTTAAAAGGGTATGCAGGGAATATGGCAGACGGCTCTGTTGAGATAGTTGCAGAAGGCCCTGAGGAAAAAATCAAGGAGTTGGTTAAGTTCTGCAAAAAAGGCCCTAAAGCAGCAAGAGTGGATAAAGCTAATGTTAAGGTGGGGGAAGCTAGTGGTGATTTTGATGGGTTTGAGATAAGGTATTAAATCGAAGGGTACAATAAACTATAAAACAATAAATAAAATACAAATTAAACAATAAATTAAATAAAAAACTCAAAATAATTTCAATAACTGATAATGATAATAAGAAATAGAAATCAAAAATAATATAAAACCATTAAAATTATAATAATTAAAATGCCCACAAAAGAAGATGTTATGAATGTTTTGAAGGGGGTGAATGACCCAGAAATAGGAATTGATGTAGTTACTTTGGAGTTTATTTATAATATCAATGTTTCTAAAAACGGAAAGGTTGACATTAAGATGACATTTACAACGCCAATGTGCCCTTATGGCCCTATGCTGGTTGAGGAAATAAAAGCGAAAGTAAGCGAAATTAATGGAGTAAAAGAAGTTAACGTTGATGTTGTTTTTGACCCACCATGGCAGCCTAGCGAGCAGTTAAGGGCTACGTTAGGGGTTTGATTTATTGATATATCTGCAATTTTTACGTACTCATTGTATAGGCTTACTAAAGTAAAAAGAATATATGATCAAGAGCAAGCGAAAAAGAGGTGTATAAACGCTTGCCCCTGATTCTTTAACCAAAAATACGTTGGGAGGTGTTTAGTTGGTTATATCATTGGATAGCAAGGGTATTTATTAATAGTTATGAACGGCCAGTACAGAACTACGATTCATAAAGTTTATAAAGGGAAAAACGATTTTATAAGCTATGGTATTTGAGAACATACCTTATGGGCCTCGTTCTTATGTATTCAGCCCTGAATGGTTTTATGGCTTTGATTCTATTATAGAGTTAATTGCTATTATAGTCAGCATATTGCTTATATACTACAGCTATAAGTGCTTTAAATTAACAAAGGAAAATAAGTATCTTTACTTTAGCACTGCTTTTTTATCTATAACCTTAGGATTTACAGCTAAAATTATTGGAACTTTGGCAATCTACAAGCCAACAATTACAAGAACATCTATTGGAAGCACAATACACGAAGCATTTACAGGCCTAACACCCTATAGCATTAACGCAATCGCATTAATTATACATTTTTTCTTTATGCTGCTAGGATTCATGACCCTATTCCTCATAATTTCAAAGCTTAGCTGGAAAAATAAGAGGGTAATTGTGCTTTTGGCTTATTTTGTCCTTATTGCAACATGGATTAGTGTTATACATTACCAGCTATTCTATGCTACAACCTTTGTTCTTCTCCTCCTTATAACTTATTCTTATTATCAGAACTATAGGGAAATAAAAAACGAAAAAGCAAGATTTGTAACAATTGCCTTCGGCATACTTTTGGTTAGCCAAGCTTTTTTTGTTTTTGTGATATATTCAAGAATAATTTATGTTCTAGCGGAATTAATCCAGCTGCTTGGCTTTGTATACCTGCTAATACCGTTTATACTGATATTTAAGAAGAAGCCGAAGAATAGGGGCTTGTAAAATGGAGGTAAAAAGGCGTGGGAGGCTGGAGATAATAGCTGATATTCTAAGGTCAATCCATGACAAAGGGGGCAGAATTAAGCCTACGCATCTTTTGTACAAGTCTAACTTATCCCATGCAAAACTAAAGGAATATTTAGAGATGCTTGTGGAAAAAGGTATGATTGAAGAGCAAGTAGTAAAGGGAAAAAAGGCTATTATTATGAAAGAAGAAGGGCATAAGTTCCTATTAGAATTTGATAGGATAAAAGAGTTTTCTGAAAGTTTTGGGCTGTGATTTGGACAAAGCCAAAGAGCATGTAAGGGTAAATGATGTTATTTATAAGTTAAAGTGAAAAATAAGAAAGCGTAGAATTATTCCAAAACAGCCTTTATCCTTCTAATTCCTGCTGCAGAGCTTTCCTCTTTTATTATTTTAAATTTACCAAGTTCTTTGGTATTCTTAACATGAGGTCCGCCGCATATCTCTATTGAAAAATCCCCTATGCTATAAACAGAGACCCTATCAGCATACTTGTGCTCAAACACACCTTGCGCATGCTTTTTTTTAGCTTCTTCTAAACTCATTTCCTCTCTTTTAACAGGTATGGCTTCTTTTATTTTTTTATTAACAATGTCCTCTACTTTTTTTGTTTCCCCTTCTGTTAGTTTCCTGTCAAAATTGAAGTCAAACCTCAATCTTTCAGGAGTTATGTTTGAGCCCTTCTGCACAATATCTTTTGAAATAATTTTTCGCAAGGCTTCGTTCAGTAAATGTGTAGCTGTATGCAGCCTTTTCGATTCCTCTGAGCTGTCAGCTAATCCACCTTTAAACTTTTTCTCTGCTCCAGCCCTAGAAAGCTGCTGGTGCCTCTTGAATTCCTTTTCAAACTCGCTCTTATCAACCTTCAAACCCTTTTCTTCGGCTAATTCCTGCGTCATCTCCCAGGGGAATCCATAGCTTGAGAATAAAATAAAAGCCTCTCTTCCAGTTATCCTTAAATCACTTTTAACCAGCTTGTTGAATTCCCTCAATCCGATCTCCAAAGTTTTTTTGAATTTCTTCTCCTCCTTCTCAAGCTCCTCAAGAATAAAACTGTTATTTTCATTTAGCTCGGCATAGTCTTTTTTGTAAATATCAATAACTATTCTCGCTATTTCCGATGTAAAATTTTCCCTTCCTATTCCCAATAGTCTAAAGTGTCTTATTGATCTCCTTATCAATCTCCTTAGGACATATCCTTGATCTAAATTATTAGGTATAACCTTTTCTCCAAGTATAAAAGTAGAAGCCCTTAGGTGATCTGCTATTATTCTCATTGATTTAATATTTTGTTCCTTTGCCTCACTTTGTATTTTTTCCATTATTGGAGCAAAAGTCTCAATTTCATATACTGTGTTTTTGCCCTGCAGCATTGCTGCTGTCCTTTCAACTCCCATGCCGGTATCAACGTTCTTTTGCTTTAGTGAAACATATTTCCCGTCTTTTGTCTTGTTGTATTGCATAAACACATCATTCCACACTTCAAAGTATTTTCCGCAACCGCATCCCGGCTTGCAGTCTTTGCCACATTTTTCCTTTCCAGTGTCATAGAACATTTCCGTATCAGGGCCGCAAGGTCCTGTAGATCCTGCAGGGCCCCACCAGTTGTCTTTTTTCGGCAAATAAAATATCCTTTCTTTAGGGATCCCCAAACTCCCCCATACCCCTACAGATTCTTCATCTTTAGGGGCATCTTCATCGCCAGCAAAAACAGTAACATGCAATTTATTCTTATCCAACCCAAGCCACTTTTTTGATGTCAAAAATTCAAAGCTCCATTCAATTGCATCTTTTTTCCAATAATCGCCTAAAGACCAATTCCCAAGCATCTCAAAAAATGTTAAATGAGACGCATCTCCTATTTCTTCTATATCTACTGTTCTTATGCACTTCTGCACATCCACCAATTTTTTTCCCAAAGGGTGTTTTTCCCCCATTAAGTATGGAACAAGAGGATGCATTCCTGCCGTAGTAAACAAAACTGTAGGATCGTGCTCTGGAATTAAGGACGCAGAACTAATTAATTTATGCCCTTTCTCTTTAAAAAATTCAAAATATTTATTCTTCAGCTCTTTGGCTTTCATAATTAGGATAAGAAAGGATTTATTTAAAAAGTTTGCTTTAAAGGGATGCTAGGACCAATCTCAGAATAAGGTTTCCTCAAATAATAAAAAATGCTCCCAACGGGATTTGAACCCGTGTCACCGCCCCGAGAAGGCAGTATGATTGTTTGTCCCCAGACAAACCTAGGAAATCCTAGATTTCCCACTGGGCCGGACTACACCATGGGAGCACAATAAAAAGGAAGATTAAGCTGTTTTAAAATTTATTGTTTCTGAATAAATAAGTGGGCCCAACCGGACTTTCACCAGCTTTTCTAATTTTGCGAAGCAAAAAAGCTGTTTTGAACCGGCGACCTACGGCTGTCATAGCTCCTAATGGCTTTAAAACGTTGCACCATTAGCGGTCATATAAGACCGTCGCTCTAACCAGGCTGAGCTATGGGCCCATTAAACAAAGTCTAGAAGAAATATGTTTCATATTTAAAGCTTATTATGGCAAAAGGGAAAAACTTGATTATTTGTCCCTAAAATCACCCATTGTATCATTATCTGTAAATTCAAACCTTCCAAAAAAATCCTCATAATCTTTTTCTTCAGAAGGTTTTTTCCTGAACATTTTAACCGCCTCCAATGTTTATAATTAAAGTATTACAGCAAAGCACTTTTTTTCTTTTCAACATACATTTTCAAAGCCTTTCGGGCATTTTATTGTATGTTTACTCGATTTTAGTTTGCGCTTTGCTGTAGCATAGCCAAGAAAGCGAAAGGTTTATATAAAAGTTACGCCATAAAGTAGTCCTAATAAGACAGTTTATGAAATAAATAGGCAGAATTTTGTCCTATTTAGGACAGATTAAAATGGAATTCGACGAGCAGGAGCATCTGATAATTAAAGCATTGATTAAGGACCCAAGAATGTCAGACAATAATATAGGGAAATTAACAAAAGTCCCTATAAGGACTGTGAGCAGGAAAAGAAAAAAGCTTGAGCAGGAAAACAAAATCGATTATTATGTTGCAGTAAACCACAAAGACAAAAACATGCATCTCTATATGGTTAAGTTCAGAATGGGCATAACGAAAAGCAAGCTGATGGATGAAATTAAAAAAGAGCCAAAGATAAAGTCGGTATTTACAGAAATGATTCACCAGTCGATCTTTGCTGAGATAGATGGTCATATTGCAATACTTATGAGGGTAGAGGGTTCCTCTGACACCGAAATATCTGAAAACTTCAACGGAAAAATACTTCCTGCAATGCTAAAAAACCATGGTCAGGATTCTATTATTGGAATAAGCACAATAAGGCTAAGCGACTCTATAAGGTTTTTCCATAATTATTTGCCTTTCATAAACGTAAAGCATGGAAAAATTATGCATGACTGGTCCCTTGATTCAATATATGTATAAGACTTCTAAGAAAAATGGTGCGCCAGCCGAGATTCGAACTCGGGTCACAGCCTCATTACACTACAAATGGTAGTATGGCAAGGCCGTATCTTTTGTGTAACCTTTTGGTCAAACTTTTCCTAAAAGATTAAACCACTGGACTACTGGCGCATAAAAATAAATGAGTGGGCCCGGCAGGACTTTCATCAGCTTTTTTGATTTTGCGAAAGCAAAAAAGCTGTTTTGAACCTGCGACTTTCGCCTTTCATATAATGAATGTAAGGGCGACGTTCTGCCGCTGAACTACAGGCCCGTTAACAAAATAAGAACTGCAAACGATATAAAAATGTTTTGTTGCATAATCCTTTTCGCATCACAAAGTTTTTTGTGCATTAAATTTATATACTGGTATGCCAATAAAAATGCTGATGGACAGCCATGAGCGCATATTTCAGATATTATATAATGAAGATGAGGTTACATGGCAGTCTTTGCTTTATGAGCTTGTAAAAAAAGAGGGCATGGATCCATGGGACATTAACATAAGCCTACTGACAAAAAAGTATATTAATACCATAAAAAAGCTCAAAGAGCTTGACTTCCGAATTTCTGGAAAAGTTTTGCTTGCCGCAGCAATATTGCTGAAGATGAAATCAAATAGGCTGTTGAATGAAGACCTTTCAGAGTTCGATAGGCTCCTTACCCAAGAAGAAGAGGTTGTTGAAGAGCTTGGCTTGGAAGAGCAACAGCAGTACAAGCTTGGTGAAAAGCCAATATTGATTCCAAGAACGCCACAACCAAGGAAAAGGAAAGTTTCCATCTTTGATCTTGTAAATGCTTTGGAAAAGGCTTTGGAAGTAAAACAAAGGCGCGTTTTGAATTCAATTCCCCCAATGAATGTAAAGATGCCAGAAAGGAAAAGAGATATAACTGAGGTGATAAGGGAAGTCTATTCAAGAATAAACTCTTTCTTTATGATAAACAGCCAAAAAAAGCTTACTTTTACTCAGCTTGTCCCGTCACAAAAAAAAGAGGATAAAATCTTCACGTTTATACCATTGTTGCACTTAACGAATCAAAGAAAGGTCAATTTGGAGCAGAAAGAGCATTTTGGCGAAATAGAAATAATGCTCAATACTCAAAAAGAGGTCGATAAGGAGCTTGGTACTGAAACTTAACCAAAAACATCGGAAAAATCCTTTTTCTTCGGCATCGAGTAAGTGCATTTCCTACGGTGTTGCACAATTAGCTCTTCCTTTTGGGCAATCTCATAATAAGAACATTGAGCCCAAATTTCCTAAGAATATTTTTGACTTTTTCTTCATTCCTTATGTCAATAACAATAGCAGATTTATCCAATTTTTCGTA
>JACPJP010000016.1 GCA_016187495.1 Candidatus Woesearchaeota archaeon | reverse complement strand
AATGTGGTTTCTGGCAAGTTTTTTCTTGACAATGCGTCATTTCTTATTTCATTGGCGCTTGTTGTAGTGCTTTTAGACAGCGGTTTAAGCCTGAATATATCAAAAACCCTGAAAAATACTCCCACTGCCCTTTTCTTTACCATACTTGTTATGCTCAGCACCATTGCGATTGTTTCTGCAGTAACTGTAATATTCTTCGGCTGGTCATTGATTAATGGAATATTCCTTGGAATCATAGGCAGCGGCACAACCACAATAACCATAAGCCATCTTGTTGAGAAGATAAGCGTAGGAAAAAATACAAAAACCCTTTTGATACTTGAATCGATTGTTAATGATATAACACTAATAACTGCTATCTCAATTTTGATTTCTTTTGTAATTTCAGGCGGCAAAGCGTCAATTGCAAAAATAATATTTAACGAGCTTGTTATATCAATAATTCTTGGAATAGTTTTTGCCTTGATATGGGCTTTTGTGTTTCTAAGGTACATTCATGGCAACAAGCTTGCTTACATTTTCACTTTAGGGTTTGCTTTTGCTATTTTTGACAGCGTTAAATTTTTCGGCTTTAATGGCGCTATCTCTGTTTTAGTTTTTAGCTTATCATTAGGCAATTACTCTTCTTTAATCGGCAAAATAAAAAAGTACAGCAAAATGCTCACTCCAATAAAAACAGACATATCGCTTGTAAGGGGAATAAACACGGAAATAACCTTTCTCATGAGAACGCTCTTTTTTGTATTTCTTGGAATTATATTCGACATCAAATCAGTAAGATGGGGAATCCTTATTTTTGTTTTGGTGATTGTCATTGGGGAAGTAGTTTCTAGGTATGTTGCATCAAAGGCGCTTGTAATTTTTGAGCCAAAATTTGCGAATTCGGTCCCCGTTATGACCACTCTTGTAGCCAGCGGCTTTACATCAACATTAGTAGCTTTTCTGTCTATAGAAGCAGGAATTAATATACCAAATCTTGCAGAGATAGTGCTGCTTCTCGTTATGTTCACCACAATATGGGCTATAGTAGGAACGGCTATTCTTGAGAGAAGGCTCACATCCCGCAATATCAAAACTTATTAATAGTCAACTCTCTTTTTGAAGATGGTTTTTAAGATGAGCTTTCAAAAAGAAAAAAAAGACTTTCTTATAAAGAAAGACAAGAGCAGAAAAGGCTGCATTGACCGCAGGATAATGAAACTGGTTAATAAGATTAATTCTCTTGATGATTTTTTTACAACAAGCAGCTGCTCTGGGAGAATGCTATCATTTTCAATTCCCAAGTCTAATAAGAAAAATGAAGTGCAATATTTATTAAGCTCTCATAAAAAAATAAGGTTCAATGAAATAAAAAGTACATTAAAAATGCTAAAAAGTGAAAAAGTAAAAAATGATGTGTGGTTTAGGATGAGTGGAGCTATACTGCATGTCGCTTCCAATAATCTGGATTCTGCCATAAAACTGTTAAACGCTGCAAGGGATGTAGGCTTTAGAAGAAGCGGGATAATTTCTCTGGGGAAAAACAGAGTTACAATGGAGCTAGTGAGCACAGAAAACATCGAAGCTATAGTAAGCAAAAAAGGCAGATTGGTGATTAGTGAGGATTATCTTGGAGTTCTGATTAAGGAAGGAAATGTAAAGTTGGAGAAGACGTGGAAAAAAATTGATAAACTATGCGAGAGTCTGAATAAGATGAAATAAATAAACCCTATGTATCTTATCTTGTAAGAATATAAAACTATTAAAGAAAAAATAAAATGCTTATTTCTTCAGCAGCATATAAGAACCGCCTACTATAAATACAGCAGTCCCTATAAACGCAATAACAATAATTGCAAGCAATGTCTTATACTCGCTGGTTTGTTTAAATGAGGGTTTTGCAATCTTAGATTCCGGCTTCTCTACCGAAACTTTAGGCATAATAACCTCTACCTCTGGCCTCTTTTCCTTGACTTTTTCCTTAACAGACTTTGTAAGCTCGCAATCTTCAACAGTTAAGTCAACTGTCTTTGTATCACTTAAAGAGTCGTCATAATAAGTATTGAATGTTACTGGATAAACTCCTGCTGGTACATCTTTGCCTATTGAATCTGTAACCTGCTTTGTAAAGCGGTTGTCATCTGTGCCTTCATTGAGTTCTATTCCGGATGTAACCGAGTTTATACCCAATTCTAAGCTTGTTATTTCAAGAGTTACGTCATCCTCATCTTCTATTCCTGTATTGATTATTTCCGAGTTTAAGGCTACCTGTCTCTGGCACGATACTGTTAATGGAGCAACATCTGCTTTTAGCATTCTTATCTCATGCGTCTCTTTCTCAACTTCAAGCTCAAGATTCCATAACATCTCATGCGTAGTTTGGTTCTCATCCCGTCCTTCGACAGATATAACAACATCATAAATACCTTCGTCAACTTCCAGAGGGATATCAAATTCAACGCTTACATCCTCATTCTTTCTTGCTTTTAAGTCAAACTCATCTGCATCTTCATCTAAATCATCACCATCATCTATGTCTTCTATCGTAATTTCAACGCCAATGTCTTCTATTTCCAAATCCTCCTCATTTGTAAATAAATTTTCTACTTCCAGCTTAAACTCCACTTTTGAGCCCGGAACTGCTTCCCTGCTTATCTTTGTGTTATTTTGTATGCCTTTATCCGTTTTCTTATCAACTTTTACGTCCAAATCAGAAATGATAAGCCTTGGCCCTTTCCCAACTATTATGTTGAAACTCTGCTGTGCCGTTAAACTTCCGTCACTCACACTTATTGTAACATTATTTGAGCCTAGTTGGGTTGCAGTTGGGGTCCATGATATTACTCCAGTAGAGCTGCTTATGCTCATGCCGCTTGGCTTTGTTATTAGCGAGAAAATTAAAGCGTCGCCGTCAGGGTCTGTAGCTTTGACATTATAATTATATTTTGCATTTTCTGCTGCTGTTTTTACCGCAGCAGAGGTTATAATTGGAGCGCCATTTGTTGTGTTTGTTTGGGTAAAGTAAGTTGAAAAGTGCGGAACATTAAACCTCAATATTCTGTTTGTTGAATCATAAGTCCTGTTGGTGCATACATCATCAGGGCATATTACGCTGCCAGCAGTGCTTTCAAATTCATCTGCAAGGTAAATCAATGGGGCTTTTGTAAAGTTAAGGCCTTTCATCAATAATGACGCTCCCTTGTTTTTTAATGCAGGATACATGTCTGTATCAACTGAAACAAAGCCTCTGCTTATGTTAAATGCATCTTCAAGTTTTATTATTCCCGTGAAGTTTAAGGTATTATTCCCAAAGTCAATGCCTCCAAATGCGCTTTGGTTTATTATTACATTGGTTGCATTCTGCCTTTCGGATTCATTAAGCTGCAAGACAGGGCTTGTCAGGTTCTCTGAAACTATGTCTGCTGTTGCAACTAAGAGCCATGACTTTACCATAGTAATTAAGCTGTCTCCAATAATTGCCGATATATTGTATAATCCTTTGGTTTTATTGGCTATTACAATCTCGGCTTCCAATTTCGCAGGTTGTGGATTATCAACATTTATTGAATTACTAAAACTAGCAATAAATGTTCCATTAATAAACCAACTAACATGTACGCTATCACCCTTATCTACATCAGAGATAGAGATATTAAATTTCTGGCTTCCAGTGTCTGCTGCAATTGATTTATTAGCTTCTGATGGGAAAAAAGAGCCTATTGTCGGAGCATCATTTGTATTGTTTACAGTTATTTTCATTGTCATTGAGTCATTCTTCGTCCCATCACTTACGATAAATTGAATTGTATTGTTGCCCACATTATCATTCGTTGGAGTCCAGTTGACTGTTGCCAATGAATTATTTGCTGCACTTGTGAATGTGATGGAACTTATGTTCGAGGTAAAAGTCAAGCTATCGCCATCAGGGTCAAACGCGGTTATGTTGAATTTCAAAGTTGAGTCTTCACTTATGTTATTGCTAGGTATCTGATCTAATATTGGCTCCCTGTTTGTGTTTGCAACCGTAACCTGCCACTCCTGGCTTGCCGAGTTTGAATTGTTGTCAGCTACTATTAATTTCAGCGTGTAGGTGCCTGCTGCTGTAAAGTTATTTGTAAGGTCGAATGTAAAGTTCTGCACATTGCTTATTTCCACGCTATCCCTAAACCATGTGAAGTTTATTGGATTATTTTCAGGATCGGAAGCATTAATAGTAAAGTTAAGCGTCCTGTTCTCTGCAACTATTGGGCTTGTATTTGTTGATGAAATGTTTATTGTGTTGTTCCAAGTCCATTTATTGATTATAGGGTTATTATCCCTTATTATTGTAAAGCTAAATATTGAAGAATTTGATGAATTTAATGAGTTGTCAGAAGCCAAAACATTCCAATAATATACAACATTGTTGCCAAGATTAGTTAGCTGCAAAGTTGTTGCGGTTGTTGTGGCATTTAGCTTTATATTGCTGCTGCCATTGGAAACAAATATGTAGTATGTTGTCGCATCATTGTCTGCGTCTGCCGAAGCGCCCCACATTAAAGTTGCTTTTCCTGCAAAAGATGTGACATTAGAGCCGCTTTGAGGGCTTGTTAATACAGGCGTTGTTGGAGCATCATTAACATTTGTTACATTTATCAGTACGAGGTTGCTTGATGTTGTATTCAAGCTTGAGTCAATTGCAGTAAATGTAATGTTATTGACGCCTGTAAAATCCTTATCTGGAGTAAAGTTTGCAATCTGCGTTGTGTTTGTTATATGAACTGTGACATTATTCGGCTTGGTAAAGTTGTATTTCATGCTGTCCCCTTCTATAGTCCTAAAGAACAAAGATAAGTTCAAAATTGTGGAGTTATTGTCTTCTACTATGATTATGGTCGGTATGTTTTTGATCAGTATTGGACTGTCATCCGTATTATTTACAGTTGCATTAATAATTGAGGTATTGAAGTTTCCTGCGCTATCATACGCTATTGCCTTTAATGTATACACATCATCCGGATAAGATCCGTTTGCCGTATTCCAGCTGAATGCCCTTGTGATGTTTGTATCCTTCAATACCAGTTCATTGCCGATATAAAACTCAATGTTGCTTAAATTAAGGTCTGTTGAATTTACCTTGAAATCAACATTTCCCTTGACAAAAGAATTGTTTATCGGATTTGTTATGTTCGCAAACGGGTTGTTATCGTCTCTGGTTAAAGTTATATAGGTATTGTTTGCTGCGGATGCATTCTGGCTTGTTATAGTCAAAACCAAATCATAAGTTGTCAAAGGCCCGTTTGCAAGATGGTATATGTTTATTGCGCCTGTTGTATTTTTCTCTACGTAAATGCTTGACGGGTTTAATGAGCTATCCCATACATATGACTTAAAAGTCCCAGAAGAAGATATAGCATATTTTTGCCCTATGTTGCCGCTGTTGTTTATGCTTATAGTTGTTGTAAGGCCAGCATTGTCTGTTCTCTTATGTACTGTAACGTTAGTTGGTTTTGTAGTCCATGAGCTGTCCTCGGGAACTTCTATAGCCAATAAAATCGTCCTGCTTTCAGCATTTGAAGCGCTTATTTGTACCGTTCCAGTATAATTTCCGGGGCTTGTATGCTTTGGTATTGTTATTGTTGTGTTTAAGGTCGTGTTTGTGCCTGCGGAAACTGATGCAAATGAAGACGGGCTCAGGGAAACATAAGAATTGATTAGTGTACTGCCGCTAAAAGTTGCTATGACATTCTGCAAATCAGCATTCCCCGTAGAATTAATTGACAGTTCCAAAGAGCTATTTTGACCGTGATTAATTATGGCGCTTATGTTTTTTGCTGCAGTAATTTGAGGATTAGTGCCAATAGTTACTTTGCTTGCCGGCAGGGGAAGATTCTGGCCCTTTATGCTTATTGCTGTAAGGTTGTTGTTTGTCCAGTTTGCATTCCAGAATATTGTATACGTGCCTGCTGATGCCCCGCCTTTGATAGTCACATTAAACGTCACGTTGCAGCTCTGGCTGCTGTTTATATTATCACTGCAGCTTTGGTATGAAACAGTTGTAAAATTAGCAAATCCATTTGGGAAAGAATCAAGTATAACTCCGGTATCGTACATGCTGCTTGTTCCTGCATTAGTTAATGTTGCATTTACCTCAACAATTTTGTCGCTTTGATTCAAATTAGATATAGTAATGTTTACAGGGCTTAAAGAAACTGATGTGGTATACTTTGTAGTAAAGCTGATTGTTGTCGTATTGGTGTTATTTGTGTTGTCTATTGCGTTAAAATTTATTGTAAAATCCTGCTCCTTATTGGTTTGCGTTGCAGCTATTAAAGCTGATGTCAGGTTGCAATAGTATGTATTCCCTTCGTTGCTGAAATTTGCTACAGTTATGCTGCCTAAAGTACAGGTCACATTCAATAAGTTTGCATCAGTTGCATTAACAGAAGCATTGAAATTAAATCCAGGATTTGCATAATTTCTTGAGTTTGCGCTTGTAATTGGTGCAGTTATATTAGGCTTGGTATTATCAATAGTTATATGAAGTATAGTATCATTATTCGAAAATCCCGATGTATCATTAAAATTAACAGTTATATTGTAAGACGCATCAATGTTTTTGCTGGTATTCCACAGGAAGTACCACAAGTCGTTTTTTTGCGACATTGAAAAATTTGTATTGTTAAAATTAACCAAAACAGAGCTTACATTTGTAGCATCAGTCACATTTACAGTTATATTAACTAAACCTCCAAAAATTGAATTATTTTTGCTTGGAGTTATCCATTTATTGAAATCGGGGGCGAACTGGTCGTTGCTGGCTCCGGGAGTTCCATTAATAAAAGCGCTTTCTGTAAAATTTCCTTTGTAGAATATCAGGGTTTTTCCTTGGTTTGCAGTATCGGGGAATAATGCAACAAAAGGGGTATAGTCTATAATATATGAGTATGTGCCATTTGATATATTTATTACTCCGCCACTGTTAGTAAGCAATGTTCCAAAACCCCCGGCCACGGTTGTATAACTTGCATCTGTTGAGTTCCATACTGTATCATTATTGCCATAGTAAGCTTCAAAACTTTCGTTATCACTAGAATCTGTCAGATTTCTTGCGACAACAACATAACCCCCAGCAGTTATATTTGCATCATCAAAATCAGTACCATTTATTTTCCAGTTTGCTAAGTTTACAGTTTCAGTCCCGTTGTTAAAAATTTCAATCCATTCTAAATCTGTATCACCCCCTTGTAAGCTAGAACTAGGATCATACATAATCTCATTAATACTTACAAAAGCGCTAACAAACCCGACCATAGAAACAAATAGCAAAACCACTAGAAATGCGAATAATCCCTGCTTTACAGCACTCTTTTTCAATTTATTACCCCAACGTAAGAATTATATGAAAAAATCTAAATTAATTTATAAATACTATTGTGTTTAAGAGGATATTTTTTGTAGCGATAAGGTGGTGGTTAAAATTTCGATATTTTTGCAATAAATCCGCATGATTTAATGAAGATTAGATTAAAGATTTAGCTTATATTTGAAAACGCGGCATCTGAATAATAAGTATAGTATCCGGAATATCCAAAATTAGACTTATTGTCTGTCATATTAATTTGCCAATCAGGCTCTAGCTTCTTGCTAGGCCAAACCTTCCCCTTAAGCTCGCTATCGTTAAGGGACAATTTCATAAGGAACTGCTCGTTAGGTAGAATGTCTATGAGAGGGCCCATGTATAATAATGAGGGGTTGTAGGGGAAGCCGCTGAAATATGCAATTGATATTCTGCCATATACCCATCCACCATAACTTAAGCAATAACCTTACCAAAAAGCATCTCATTAGTATCATCTATGCCCGTATCAAGAACCGCTATTTTTATTCCGCTCCCATTATAGCCCAAGTTCCATGCAGATGGCGCATTTATTTGGTGTACGCTTGTATCAAGAAGCATGTTATACTCTTTATCACTAAATATGCCCTCAACGCCATCGTTAAAAGAAAGAGGGATTACTTTATCTGCTGGCACGTCAGCTATAATTGAATTCCCTATCGGTAACTCTTCCTCTATAGTGCCACCGCTATCTTTAATAATTTCAGAAAGCTTTCCTATTTCTTCATCGCTCTTTGCCTCAAAAATAACCCTTACTTTTTCTTTTGTTCTTTTCTTTTTCTTAACATGCTTTATTAAGTCTTTATCAATTTTTTTTGTAGGCGCTATATTAAAATCTAAACGTCAGTTCTTCTGGTCTTTGACCAGAGGGTAAAGCCAACCAATAGCGAAAACTATTTCTTACACCAGAATAAAAAATTAAAAGGTAGGCGTTAGAATCACGCACTACCCATAGTAGTTTTGCATAGCGTT
>JACPJP010000019.1 GCA_016187495.1 Candidatus Woesearchaeota archaeon | reverse complement strand
TGCCAGGAAAGCTGCCCAGAGGCTAAAATAGAAACCAAAGCAAGTGTAACATGCAATAAAGGCGAGAATCTGATAAAAACCACAAAGCTTGTAATGTACAAAGGTAAATTATTAAAGCTAAACGTGGTTGTATGCGGCTAAAAGATTTGTTAATTTTCTTTTTTTCAAATGAATATATTTAAATAAGATATTATACTGATCCTAATAAAAATGAATCTGACTCAAAAGAAATGCAAGCCATGTGAAGGCAATACGCCTACATTAACAGAAGAACAGGCAAAAGAATTGCTAAAGCAAATACCGGGCTGGGAAATAAAAAATGATCATCTTTACAGGCAGTTCAAGTTCAAAAAATTTAGAGAATCTGTAGCCTTTGTCAATAAAATTGCGGAAATAGCAGAGCAGGAAGGGCACCACCCGGACATAATAATAAACTACAACAAGGTATCTATAGAGTTATGGACGCATGCAATCAATGGCATCTCAGAAAATGATTTTATTCTAGCTACAAAGATTAATAATATCTGAATTTTGAAATAAAAACTTTTGAAACTAATTGTTATTAAAAATAGAAACCTATAAATAAAATCAATCCTATGTAAAATGAATGGCAATAGCAGAAATACTATTGTTTGCATTAGGCTTGGTTTTGCTGGTTAAGGGCTCTGGCTTTTTTGTTAAAGCAGCAGCATCGATAGCAAAAAGGCTCGGTGTATCAGAATTCGTTATCGGTTTGACATTAGTTGCGGTAGGCACTTCTATTCCGGAGCTTGCCGCATCGATAGCAGCCTCGGTAAAGCATGAAAGCGGCTTGATAATGGGCAATATTGTCGGCTCCAATATAGCGAATATAGGGTTGATTCTTGGACTGGTAGCATCTTTTTCAGTTCTCAAAGTAAGGAAGGAAATGCTGGACAGGGACGGTTATATCATGCTTTTTGCAGCATTGCTATTTTTCTTTTTCATCATTAACAAGAGCATATCAAGGCTCGAAGCATTAATATTCCTCCTTTTTTACTTGGCATACATTTTGTTTTTATTCAGTATAAAGGCTAAAGACAGAGGTAAATATCATTTCAGGGAGTTTATAAATTACTTTTTGAAATTAGAGTATCTATCTAGGATAAAGTATGAAATGGCGTCAAGCCTGAAAAACGCCAAGAAAACCAGCTTTAGAAAAAGAAAAAAACTAATGGAACTGTTCAAGGCTGCCATTCTAAAGGACTTCTTGGTCTTGATAATAAGCCTAGCTGCAATAATTCTTGGAGCAAAATACCTTGTTGAAGAAGCAATATTCTTTGCTGATATACTAAGCATTTCAAGCACATTTATAGGAATAAGCTTAATTGCTGTAGGAACCTCATTGCCGGAATTAAGCGTAAGCATGGCAGCAGCAAAAAAGGGCTATGGCAACATAGCAATAGGCAATATTGTTGGCTCCAATATAGCAAACATATTCCTAATTATAGGTATATCAGGGCTAATATCGCCATTGTCCGTCACCAAACTGACTATTTCTTATACGGCCCCATTTATGATTTTTATAAGCATACTACTCCTGGTGCTAATGCAGCGCAATTGGAAATTAAGCAGGGTTGAGGGCATTGCATTACTGGCGCTTTACGCCCTGTTCATGGCTTCGCTGTTTTTCCTTAATTTCGCAATTTAACATATGCGCTCTGTTAAGTCCCTTCTTCTGGAAGAAAAAGTCGAGAATTGTAAAGCGATTCTAAGAAGTCAGCCGAGGAAGTGCTAGGTTAAGGAAGTATTTCGTATTCGTTAATTGTTAAACCTTCCAATCCTGCGTAACCATACCAACCCACTGCTTTAAATTTAAAAGCCTCTTCTAATCCCGGAAGTGTTTTTTCAGTTTCTTCAGTTATTGTTCCGCTTTTTGTTGAATAAACAAAATAATCATTTTCTTTTGTGAAAGAAAGTGTGGCACTAACAGCAGGCGTTTCATCTCCAGAGCTTGTTGGTACCTCTGGATCAAAGATTTGTTTAATTTTAGCGGGTCTTGCGCTATATTGAAACTGAATTGTAATCTCTTTTCCTTCTTCAATCCCTGCAGATACCCAATCAAAATTATCGCTTATGGAATTAATCTTATCAATTCTTACAATTGCAGTATCCCGTGGACGGGTAATATCTCCACCTTCTGCTTCTCCGCCAACAATAGATAAAGAAACAACCGTGCCTTCAAAATCTATATTTGGTAATAATACCCCTATTTTAGTAAATGTTGGCGTTGTTCGATGGCCAAGATTAATCAAAAAAAATACCCCTATGATAATCAAAAATGCAACGATAATTATTCCAATAGGTAATTTGGCTTTCATATTTCTAATTTAGATTAGCTGCTATTTAAAACTTCCGAAAACTTCTGGTTGAGTTGAAACTATTGTGCGAACCGTTTCGATTGGACTTAACAAACAGAATTATCCAAAATTTATCTTCTCTTTCCCGAATTCCTCAATAAGCTTTTGGTAGAATGAGGAAGTTATCTTCTCTTTCATTGTAATATCCCATATCCAAAACCATACTTCTAAGCTGATTTTTTCCTTGCTCACATTTTTTATCAGCACTTGCGGAGCAAGAGCTTTGATATTTTTTGGTATTGTAAAAAAATTTCGCGGGATTTCAAAAATTTGAGTTATTCTGTTTATTTTTTTCTCTGGAATGTTTGGTAGTATGTTATGGTTTTCAGTGCATATGTTTTTAATGGTTTCAATAGCCATGTCTTTGTTGGAATCCGGCGTTATATCTATATTCAATGCTACCTTGATAAATTCCCCTTTTGTATAATTTATAATTGGAGTAGAGGTTACAAATAGCAAATTAGGCACAATCATAATCTTGCCATCAAGTGCCCTTAATCTTGTTTTCCTAAGCATTATATCCTTAACCTTGCATAAAGCACCATTAACTTCTATGATATCTTCTTCCTTAAAAGGCCTTTCCAGCGACAAAACAATACCAGCAGCGATGTTCTGCAGAATTGGCACTAGAGGCAGCAGCATTGCAACACCTAAAACTCCTATTGCGGCAAGCACTGCAGGAATATTGAAATGGAGTATTTTTCCAAAAGCTACATACAACCCAATAGCATAAACCCCATACATTACAATTTTTGAAAGGCTTTTATAGACGAAAGGGTACTCAATCTTGTTCTTTAGGGATCTTATAACCATAAAATTGAGCAATCCACCTAGGATAAATGTAATTATTACTACAAAAATAAACAGGAGGAAATTCTGAAATGATACATTCCCTATAAAAGTGCCGTTTATTTCCGCCATTTTATTTATTGATGCATTTTCTTTTTTATTATTTTTCTGTTTTTACATAGCTTCGGTAAAAGTAGGAGAAGCGAGGCTTTATAGGGCTTTTAAATGATGCCTAACAGAACTCGGCTGTTTTTAGAAACTTTTCTTATCTTTCCTATCGTGCATAACTACTTGGAACCTTTTGTTGTGCTTTACACTTTTAATATAGTACTGTTCAGGCCCCAATCCCTGCTTCAATGCCCATGCATTTACAGCTTCCTCTGTGTTGAAAGTCTTGGGCCTATGCCTTTTCCCTATTCTATGGAAATAACAGTAATGCCCATGGGCTGTGCCTAGCCCCTTTCTTCTCTTTACCAGTGTATGAATTTTTGCCATTTTTTCTCAGTATCCATAATAATAGTAATAATTAGTAAAAGGAGCTAAAAAACCTCTTAGCAATCAATTTAATAGTCTTTTTGCATTCGATTTTGTTAATAGTCTTCATCATCAAAGCCTTCATCATCATCGTCTCCAAATCTCCACAGCATTCTTTTCACCTCCATTCTTGTTGATTATCGGCAGCATTTATCTGCAGCGTTTGCAGTTAGCATCATCCGCCACCAATTTACCGCTCAATAATATAAACTTTTCTAAATTAGATTCTTTGCTTTTTTAATTTTTGCATGAAAATAAGGGAAAAATAGCTTTTAAACCCCTTAGCTGAAGAAGAAAATTTAATAAACTAGTGCTATTCGATAAGGCTATGGTTAAGGTAAAAAAAGAAGGTATTATTCTTGAGCCAACTATGCTGGACTTTGAAAGCAAAGCAGTATTAAATCCCACGTGTGTCAAAAAAGGCAACTACTTGCATATGTTCTATCGTGCCGTAGGGAAAGATAATGTCTCATGCATAGGATACTGTAAGCTGAAAGGGCCATTGGACGTTGTGCAAAGATGCAAACACCCCATCCTTTGTCCTGAATTCAATTACGACAGGGACGGTTTGGAAGATCCGAGGATTACCTATATAGACAAAAAGTACTACATGTTTTATACAGTTTATGACGGCAAGAATGCGCGTGTTGCATATGCAATCAGCGAAGACCTGAAAAACTTCAAAAAGCAAAGTGTGATTACTCCAGACATAACGTACGACGAAGCTGAAGATCTTTTTAGGCATTCAAGGGAAGAGCATGGAAAGCTCAAAGACCTGTATTTCTTCTTTGAGGCATACTTCAAAGATTCTGTGGGAAAAGATGTATTGCTGTGGGAGAAGGATATTATACTCTTCCCAAAAAAAATCAATGGAAATTATGCATTGTTGCACAGAATTTTGCCTGACATACAGGTAATTTATTTTAAGGATTTTAAGGACTTGACGCTGCACTACTGGAAAAATTACTTGAAGCATTTATCTAATTTTATAATTCTTAGCTCTAAACACGGGTATGAATCAAGGAATGTAGGCGGCGGCGCAGTCCCTATAGAAACAAATAAGGGCTGGCTCTTGATTTATCATGCTGTTGAAGATACAGAAGACGGAAGAATATATAGGGCAAGTGCAGCCTTGCTCGATAAAAAAAATCCATTAAAGCTTATTGGAAGGTTAAAAGAGCCTCTTTTTTCTCCAGAGGAGGAATGGGAAAGGAAGGGCGATGTCAGCAATGTCGTTTTCCCAACTGGAACTGCTTTATTTGGCAAAAAACTTTATATATACTATGGCGCAGCAGATACTAGGATTGCTGCCGCATCTGTTAACTTGAAAGATCTGCTGTCAGAGCTGCTAAAAAACAAATGAGGCAATAGGGCAGTGTCTAAAAAATGAAGGTTAGCATCAATTATTAAGACAATGAAACGATTCCACTAAATCGCACAACCAGCTTACTGATTAAAATGTCAGGAAATATTAGATTCACAGCAATAAGATTAACTCATTAAATACAAACTAATAAATAGGGCGTTTTTGCCTTATGTAATAAGCAGAATGCAAAAACGCAGTTTAATTGGTTATGCGCAATAATCAGAAGACAAAATTTTCATTAACCTAGCTGCTTGGGAAAATTTTCCTATTATCAATTTTAATTTTTTAATGAAAAAGGAAATATGATTAAATACGCGAACAAAGTTCGGTATCCACTGCGTGGATAAACAAATGAAAGTGCAAGTGGTTATGGGCATCGTAAGACTGGTTTGAATGGACAATCAAACAATGAAAATATAAAACAAAAACATCATTCAATGTCCTAGTGATTCAGATGAAAGATAAAAAAAGCAGGAATTGCGTTCTATATATGAGCACTTTCCCTCCAAGGGAGTGCGGCATAGCCACCTTTACGAAAGACCTTGTTGATTCTATGGATAAAAAATTTAATCCTGCATTAAAATCAGAAGTTTTAGCTATAAATGACAATGGCAGCAGCATTTATAACTATGATGATAAAGTAAGTTTCCAGCTGGACCAGAATGACATGGAAGGCTACATAAGCATTGCTAATAAAATTAATGATAGGGAAGACATAAAAATAGTCAATGTACAGCACGAATTTGGCATTTTTGGCGGCAATTCGGGGGACCATTTATTGCCTTTCTTGGAAAAAGTTAAGAAACCTATTGTTGTAACTTTACATAGCGTTGTTCCGAACCCGGATGAAAACAAAAAGAGGATAGTTAGCCATATTTTTAAAAAGGCAAGTGCAGTTGTTGTGATGGCGAAAGAATCTATAAGGATTATTAAGGAGGATTATGGAGTTAATGACCACAACAAAATATTTTTTGTGCCTCATGGGGTCCCTCAGGTCCCATTTGAGTCTGAAAATCCAAAAGAAAAAGTGCATTTAGAAGGCAGAACAATATTATCTACGTTTGGCTTAATGAATAAAGGCAAGGGGATAGAATATGCAATAAAAGCATTGCCATCAATTGTTAAAAAGTTCCCTCAGGTCATCTATCTTGTAATGGGGGAAACCCACCCGCAAGTCAGGAAAAAGGAAGGCGAATCTTACAGGAACAGTTTAGTAAATCTTGTGGAAGAATTAAATCTAGGGGATAATGTCAGGTTCTACAATAAGTATTTGACATTGGCAGAGATAATTGATTATTTGAATGCTACTGATATCTATATCTCTCCTTCTCTTGATGAAAATCAGATAGTAAGCGGGACTTTGTCTTACGCTCTTGGCTGCGGAAAGGCCATCATATCAACTTCCACCGCATATGCAAAAGAAGTTTTAGCCAAAAACAGAGGCATTCTTGTCGATTTTAAAAATCCAGAAACAATAAGGAATGCAATACTTATGCTATTGTCAGACAGCAAGCTAAAAGAAGAAATGGAGAAAAATGCATACGAGCTTGGCAGAAAGATGATATGGCCGAATGTCGCTGCTGAATACTTAAGGATACTCAATAGTATAACTAAGCTTAGGGAAGACACGGTAAAGAAATTCCCTGCAATCAAGCTAAGCCATTTGATTTCACTTACCGATAATGTTGGCGTAATACATCATGCAAAGCACTCTATCCCAAACAGGAAAACCGGATACACTCTTGATGATAATGCGCGGGCTTTAATAGCTGCTGCAAAGCATTATGATATTTTTAAGTCCCAGAAAAATGTGGATATTATCAAGACCTACTTAAGTTTCCTTCACTATGCCCAGAAAGAAAATGGAATGTTTCACAATCTGCTTGACTATGAAAGAAAATTTCTGGATGAAGAAGGGAGTGAAGACTCCTATGGAAGGGCCTTGATGGCGTCAGGTTTTGTTGTCTCGAGCAGTGTCCCTGAAAACATAAGGGCAACTGCAAAATTTATTTTTGACAATGCAATAAGATCAGTTTATCAATTAAAGTTTTTAAGGGCAAAAGCATTTTCCATAATAGGGCTTTATCACTACTTTAAAAAATATAAAAATAATGATATTGTTGAAAAAGCAAAAACGCTTGCGGATTCCCTTACTTATGCTTACAGTGAAAATTCCTCGAACGAGTGGAAATGGTTTGAGCCTTACCTTACATATTCCAATGGAAAATTGCCGGAATCCATGTTCCTTGCGCATTCAATAACAAAAGACAAAAAATACATTGAAATTGCAAAAGAAAGCCTCGATTTCCTTTCAAAAACTTTGATTGTTAATGGAAAGCTGGTGCTGATAGGAAACAAAGGTTGGTACCATAAAGAAGGCGAAAGAGCATTTTACGACCAGCAGCCGGTTGATGCTGCTTCAATGGTTCAAAGCTTCTTAACAGCATATAGTATAACAAAAAAGAAAACCTATTATTCAAACGCCGTTCTTTCCTTTAACTGGTTTTTGGGCAAGAATTCCATTAATCAAATGATGTATGACGAAGCTACAGGCGGATGTTTTGACGGGTTATCAGAAGAAACCATAAACCTCAACCAGGGAGCTGAGTCAACAATATCTTATCTGCTTGCAAGGTTAAGCCTCGAAGAAATCGGGCGTGTCTAAAAAATGAAAAAGAAAGAAATTAAATCTTTATAGTCAAAAAATATATGAAAAAAAAAGTTCTTGTGGTTGTTGCGCACCCTGACGATGAAACGATCTGGATGGGGGGTACATTATTAAAAAACTGCAATAATTGGGACACTACAATCCTAAGCCTTTGTAGGAAAGATGACCTAGATAGGGCTCCTAAATTCAAAAAAGTTTGTGAGATTTTTAATGCAAAGTCTTTCATGTCAGATTTGGAAGACGAAAAGCTCGATGAAATTCCATTGGAGGAAGCCACAAAAAGAATTAAAGAATTATCTGGAGTATATGATAAAATTTTTACCCACGGAAAGAATGGCGAATATGGCCATATAAGGCATAAGGATGTTCACAATGCAGTAAACCAGATGCTGCGCGATAATTCATTGTCCTGCAAAGAACTATGCTATTTCTCTTACCAAAAAAAAGGAAAGTATGCTTACCCAAAAAAAGATTCAGATATGTTTATATACCTCAACAGGAATTTATTTAAAAAAAAGAAGGAGCTTATTAGGGATGTGTATGGGTTTAATAAAAATGGCTTTGAGGATATCTGCTGCAGGGCAGCAGAAGCATTTAATGTTGGGAGGATAAGATGAAATGCCTTGTTCTTTATTCGTATCCGCCAGAGCCCGACGGCCAGAGCTTGCAGGGGCATTTGCTTTACAAAGGCATTTTAGCTTCCGGAAATGACGCTATACCATGCCATTTCAAGGGCAGCATTGAGAAAGAGTTTTACTTGAAGCACTTAAAATTGGATGTTGCCTTTGGCATTGGATTCTGGGGAAATGTTCCGGATGTTGTGCACGAGCCGCTGAAATACGGAATAACTCCGGTCCCATGGTTTAATGCCGATGGCTGGATTGCAAATTACCAAGACGAATTCAACAGATTGGAATTGATGTTTACAACAAGCGAATGGGTAAGGCAAACTTATAAGAGGGATGGTGTTGACATAAGCAAGATAGTTCCGATGCACATAGGAATAGATACGGACATGTTCAGGCCTGCAGAAAATCCTTACATAAGCAATGCAATAAGAAAGACAATTGGCATTAAAAAAAATGAAAAAATGATTCTGACAATAGGCGGTGACACTACATCCAAAGGAAGCCAGGAGATGATGAAGGCTCTTGCTGAAGTTGACAATGAATTTAAGGATTGGAAGTATGTATGCAAATCATGGCCAAGCGAATGCGCAAGGGAGTGGAGAGAGCACGAAACTAAATTAGCTGAAGACTTGGGGTTAAAAGGCAAAGTCATATTTTTGGAAGACGAGTTTGACCAGCTCTTTATGTCTCATTTTATCAACGCTGCAGATATTTATGCAGCTCCATCAAGATTAGAAGGCTTTGGAATGGTGCAGGTCGAAGCCATGTCGTGTGGAAAACCAGTTATTTCAATAAATAAAATGGGCCCTTCAGAAACAATTATTCACAACAAAACCGGTTTTTTGGCAAAGGTGGCAGAAGAAGTCGTACTTAATCAGGAATGGGTTTATCCATCAATGGGATTTGATAAGCAGCAGGTACTTCAGTTTCAGGAGCCAAAGACATTCGCTTACAGGGCAGATATAAACGATTTAAGGGATTTTACATTAAAGCTGCTTATAGACGATAATTTAAGGCAGGATATGGGCAAAAGTGCAAGGGAGCATGTTGTAAAAAACCTTGATTACAGGCACACTGCAAAAAAGATGATAGACATAACCAAGGAAAGGCTTGGGTTAGATTAAAACTCTTTTCTTCTTAAAGCTTTCATAAGCCAAAATAAACATTCCGGCATTCCACGCCTGCATTTTTCCAAAATTCCCATTTGTTATAGGGTTAATCCATTCAGGAAAATTCCCGTTTAGGTTGGCAACTGCAAGTTTTTTTAATTCATTTTTAGCTTTTTCAAACTCTTTTAGCTTAATCAGGCATAAAACGTAAAATGCTCCTATATATGTCCATATTCCTCCGTTAAGGTAATGGTATGGATCCTTTGCACTGCAATCTTTAAAATAATCCTGCCAGTGCTTGCTACCTTTTTTTATTGGGGGATAGATTGCTTTGACTGGATAAGGCATACTAATCTTATTTTCTTCAACATACAAAAGAATTTTTTCTGCTTTTTGTCTATGAGCTAAATCAAAAACTATTGCAAGAAAATTTCCCAAGCTGTCAAACCAGTCCCCAATCTCTTGATATTTATTGTGGTTTTTCCATCTGTAGGGGACATAAAACTTGCCGTTCCACAATTTTTTATCATTATCACTATTAGCCATAAGCCTTAATCTTTTTGCATCTTTAATTTTGCCAGTTAAAGTCAAAACTTTGTAGTATAGTGCCTGCGTATTTATTGTATAGCCGTATTTGTGGGGGAAAGCGTCCTGCCAGTCTGTAGTTGGAAGCTGTGTCAGCATTCCAGTTTCTCCAACATCCTGGTGATTAAGCCATGACAATGCCCCTCTCAAGCTATTTTTATATTTTTTAAATAAAGAACTATCATTATACCTTTTTCTGTAAATGTAATGCCCGATTATATACCATAAGCTAGAATCAATGGAAGCAAAGTCAACATGCTTCTTTCTTTTGCTGAACTTATCGACAGCATTCGGTATCTGCCCGTTTTTGCTTTGGTTGTTTGAAAGGATAGCTAAGCTTTGCTTAAATGTATTTTTAAATAATGTGCTTTTAACTAAACTCGCTCCTAGAAAACTTATCATGCTGTCTCTTGCCCATATTTCATTATAACCTTCTTTCCCGGCAGAAGCAAACAAGCCGTGCTTAGTAGAACATTGCCTTATCACATCCTTTGCCTTTTCGTAGCATTCTTCTATCATTTTATTAGTCATTTTGAATTCATCCATTAAAATTTATATTTATCTTATGCACACAATTATTTGCGCAGGTTTTATTTATAACATCTTTAAATTCTTTTGGCAATGAAAAAATAATCAATAATAGGAAAATTTTCCTACTTGATACTTTAAGGAAAATTTCGTCATCTGCGTTTCATTCACAACTTCATTGGATTATCCACGCAGTGGATACCGAACTTCGTTCGAGTATTTTTTGCCTTCGCATGAAAATAGAGCAAAAAATCCTATTATTAATAATCATTATTTTTTAATGCGTAAATATTATTGTTGGGAAAGATAAATTTACCTTTGCATTTTTATTATTAGATTGTTTGTGTGTTTTTAATGGACTTTTTATCATTATACCTCAATTTTAAATTGTTTTTTAATGTTAATCTCATATTAAATTGTCGCCTTTATTTTCCCTTATACTGATTTCCGACCTTTACCGCTTTCTTGGGCTTATCAATATTTATGTTTTGCTTTTTTGCTATATTTCTCAACAAGCCCCATCCGGCTGCCAATAAGCAATAATTTTCAAAATAAGGTGTAGATTTAATCTTAACTCCTTCTATAATCTTTTGACTGTCAATGCCAAATAACTGGGCATCAATTCTCTTTGAAAAATCTCTAAAATCACTAATAAAATCCTTAAACTTGCTTGGCTCAAAAAGAACAATTGGACTGGATTCTATAGACTCCTCTATGCCATGGACTATGTGCGTATCAGGGTAGAAAAAAGCGCTCTTCCTTGCAATCTCATGCGATTTTAGGGTAATTTCGTCTGCAACGCCAGTTTTTCTTCCTATAAAATATACCGAGGAAGCATTTGCCAAGGCGTTAACCATGTTATTTGGCACATTTACATTTATATTCCACAAAATGCTTTTGGAAGCGTCGCTTGCATATTTTTTTATTTTGCCGAAATTAATTTTTTTGCCTTGGTTCTTTGCCAAATTAAGCACTAAAGAATCCAGTATTAAACCTTGCTCGATAACGCTCTTGGTGGCAGCAACTCCTTTCTCAAAGCCACATTGCATTATTATTTTTTGTTTGCATCGTTTTGCAAGTATGGAATCAGGGACTGCAGTTACCGCAACACACTTGGCTTTCTTTTTTTTAATGTGCTCAAGCAACAAAATCGTTTCTTTTGTCATGCCCGAATTGCTGCACAAAAGAACATAAGTTTCGGAAAAATCATTGTAAGACAACAAATCAGAAGCAAAAAATTCCTCAACCTTATTACTTATATTTAGTTCAAATGCCCTGCTTTTTGCCTGTTTAGCGGGAAACAAAACGCTGCTTCCCATGCCTGTAAATATGACTCTTTTAGTTCCTATTTCCCTTGCCAGATTCTTTGTTACATCAAAATCAAATCTCTTAATAACATCTGCGCTTTCCAGCATCTCTTTTTCTGTGTTGAACATTTGCTATTGCACCATACTTCTAAGATTATAGATATCCTATTTATTGCTGGTATTATTATATAAATCTTTAGATAAAAATGGCTTCATCCAAAAAATGAAGGTTGCCATCAATCGTGAGCACTTTTGAAAAGCTCATTTAGTTGGACGGGGGACGTCCCTTATGGGGTGTCCAACCCGTGAAAAACTCATTGAGTGCGAACGATGGCAACCCAGATAGGATTTTTTGGATGAAGCCGATAAAAATTCATTAGATATGGCTTAATATGAAATTAAACTACGGCAGCAACTAAAAGAATTTACAGTTTACCGATGACCAAATGATTATAGGGGCTAAAATTTAGTGCAACGATGCCGAAGGCAAAAATTTCGAGTCAATTTTTGGCGCCATACTTCAAAAAGAATTGAAGTTATGGGAATATTTATATAGGATTAATCTATATTGGGTAATGATGGGATTAATTGAATACCATGAAGGATGTAATGTAAGACCCGAAGGATGTATGGGTCCTTGGGATAACTTCTATACCCTTTTTGGTACAGAATTAAGATTCTTAACTTGGCATATGGTTATTTAAACTATTCTTGGATTAATCCTATTTGGCGTATTATTCTTTTTGAAGAAAAAAGGGAAAATAAAAATACCCATTTATTTATTGGCAATAATTTCTGTGGTTACCGGAGTTTTACTTTTCTTTATACTTGCTTATTTTCTTCCAGTAAGAGTGCTATACTAGGTGCCAAAATCAATCGAGTTTAACTCTTAAACACAATTCTAATTGTTACTTAATATAGAATTAAACTAACAATTTTATTCATCCTCCCCATAAGGGCTTACTCCCATCCATTTTTTCTTTGCTGCCTCATATCTTTCAGGAATTGTTATGTCAAACCACTGTCCTGCTGTAATAAAACCCCTTAGCTTTCCCTCTTTTGCCAGCTTGGGAAAGATATCCCTTTCCAACATTGAGTAGCCTTGTGGTATTATATCTATAACTTCTGGCTCTAGTATGTAAAATCCCGCGTTTATCAGGTTGGAAACTTCTTCGTCTGCCTTCGGTTTTTCCACAAATTCTAAAATCCTGGTGCCGCTCATTCTTGCAACGCCATACTGCCTTGGATTAGTCGTTGTTGTCAATGCTATCGTTGCCAGCGCATTTTTCCTTTTATGCAGCCTAAACATTCTTGGTATATTAATTGTTTTCAGGTCATCTCCATTCATCACAATAAAGCTGTCCGTAAGATATTTCTTAGCTAGCTTTAAGGATCCTCCAGTGCCTAATGGCTCACTTTCTTCTACATAAGTTATGCTCATCCCAAATCTGCTTCCATCGCCATAATAGTCTTTGATTTTATCTTTCATAAAACTAATACTCATTATCGCATTCCTTATGCCATACTTTTTCAATAAGTCAAATATGTGCTCTGCAACTGTCCTGTTTTGCATTTCAGTCATGCAGCCTGGCATTTTTTTGACTTTGCCCCCTGCAAGAATCAGCGCCTTTTCCGGCCTGTATGTCCCTAATGACTTAGTAAGCAAAAGCTCTATCTGCTGGCTCCTGTTCTTTATTATGCTGCCATCTATCCTTTTGTCTATCTGCCTTATCAGTTCGCTGTCCAGCGTTATTGTTACCCTTTCCTTCATGGAACAAAAATCATTATTGTTATCAATAATTATTATTGTGAATACATTTATAAACATTGCTATTTTAGTATGATAAAGTATGATAACAGAAAGATTTAAATATCAGCAGCATTTTTCCCTTTTGAGGGGTGCAATTTGGACAGGAATCTGGCTTTGGAATTTGTAAGAATAACAGAAGCTGCCGCTATATCATGTGCGAGATGGATGGGAAAAGGCGATAAAATAAAAGCAGACAAGGCAGCAGTTGATGCAATGAGAAAGCGCTTTAATTATGTTGATTTTAAAGGCAGAGTTGTAATCGGTGAAGGGGAAAAAGACGAAGCGCCGATGCTTTACATCGGAGAAGAGCTAGGTACGGGAGAAGGCCCTGAAATGGACATTGCAGTTGACCCTTTGGAATGCACAGATAACCTTGCAAAAGGCAAGCCAAATGCGATATCAGTTCTTGCAGCAGGGCCAAAAGGCTCTTTGCTTAATGCGCCTGGAAGCTATATGGACCAGCTGGCAGTAGGCCCGGCTGCAAAAGGCGTAATTGACATCAGGGCTCCAATAAAAGATAACCTGAAAAATATTGCAAAAGCACTTAAAAAAGACATCAGCGAGATAACTGTTATAATCCTTGAAAGGGAAAGGCATAACGAACTGATTAAGCAGATAAAGGAAGCAGGCGCAAGAATAAGGCTAATAGATCATGGCACGGTTTCAGCAGGAATTGCTCCGGCAATGCATAACTCCGGAATAGATGTAATGGTAGGCATCGGCGGAGCCCCTGAATGTATAATAACTGCAGTAGCATTGAAGTGCATGAATGGAGAAATACAGGGAGTTCTAAAGCCACACACAGAAGAATTTAAGCAGCAAGCACTTGACCGCGGCTTAGACCTAAATAAAGTGTACAAGATAGACGATCTTGCAAAAGGAGACCATCTAGTTTTTGCAGCAACAGGAGTAAGCGACGGTCCTTTGTTGAAAGGGGTTGTTTTTACTCAACATGGTCCGCTTACCAGTTCGCTTGTTATGCGCTCAAAATCAGGTACAATAAGGTACATTGAGACTCATCATCATGAAAGTATGCCGTCAAAGGGCTATAAGGAAAGAATATAATTGCTATTATCCAACTTATCTGTGCAAATAACTAATTGGGTGATTCTAATGGACAGCGAACTCAAACTAACAATAAAAGACATGGTTGTTGTAGGCAAGGGGATATTGGCAGCAGACGAATCGGTCAAGACTGCAACAAAAAGGCTTGCAAGCATTAACACCGAATCTACAGAGGAAACGAGAAGGCAATACCGCAATATCATGCTTTCCGCCCCTCAGGTTGAAAAATACCTTTGCGGCGTTATTCTATTTGAGGAAACTTTGCACCAAAAATCAGACAATGGAATGCTGTTTCCAAAATTATTGGCAAAAAAAGGCATTGTACCTGGAATCAAGGTTGATGGAGGATTAGCTGATTTGGACAACGGCGAGCAATATACTAAAGGATTGGAAGGTTTGGGAAATCGCTTGGAAGAGTATAAAAAATCAGGTTGCAGGTTCGCAAAATGGCGTGCAGTTTATTCAATCTCGGAAAAAACCCCAAGCCCAGCAATAATACAAAGAAATGCAGAAGACCTCGCAAAATACGCAAGAATATGCCAGGAGCACGGCATTGTTCCGATAGTGGAGCCGGAAGTTTTGATAGACGGCACTCATTCTATAATCAAATGCCAGGAAGTTACTGAAAAAGTCCTTAAGGCAGTTTTTGATGCATTAAACAAGGAAAATGTTGCAATTGATTTAACAATCTTGAAGCCAAGCATGGTTATATCTGGAAAGCAGTCTGATATCAGGGCAGGTGTGCAGGAAGTTGCCGGAAGGACTATAAAAACATTGAAAAAAACAATTCCATCAGAATTGCCAAGCATTAATTTCTTGTCTGGAGGCCAATCACCGGAAGAGGCAACCGCTCATTTAAATGCAATGCATACTTTAAACGAGCATCTGCCATGGTATGTAAGCTTTTCTTATGCAAGAGCTCTTCAAGAGCCTGCTTTAAATGCTTGGAAAGGCAAGAATGAAAATATTCCTGCAGCGCAGAAAGCGTTTCTAAAGAGGGCAAAGCTGAACAGTTTGGCAACAATGGGAAAATATTCTGAAGATATGGAAAAAAATGAATAAGGCTATTTTTATCTAATTTTGTTTAATGAGGTGCAATGTGACATGTCAATTAAAGTCGGCTTAATCGGATATGGTACGATAGGAAAGAGGGTTGCAGACGCAATTACTATGCAGAAAGATATGGAGCTAGTTGGAATAACGGGACATTCTTGCGATTACAAGGTGGAAGTCGCAAGGAAAAAAGGCTTTAAGGTATTTGTAACTGGTAACGAGGCAGAATTCAAGGAAAAGGGATTTAAGATTGACGGAAACATAACTAATCTGCTTGATGATGCAGAAGTAATCGTTGATTGCACTCCAAAAAAAGTTGGGAAAGAAAATAAGCAGAACTATTACCTCCCTAATAAAATAAAGGCAGTCTTTCAGGGTGGCGAGAAGCCAGAGACTGCAGATGCAAGTTTCGTCGCGCAATGCAATTATGACGAGGCTTTGTATAAGGATTATATCCGGGTTGTAAGCTGCAACACAACCGGATTATGCCGCACTCTTAACGCAATAAATAAAAGCTATGGAATAGAAAGCGTGCATGCAACTATGGTGAGAAGGGCAGCAGACCCTTGGGATATATACCATGGTCCGATAAATGCAATAGTTCCAGTTTTAGAGCTTCCAAGCCATCACGGACCTGATGTGCAGACTGTGCTGCATGATGTAAACATCTTTACAACAGCAATGTCTGTTCCAACAACCTTGATGCACATGCACAGCCTTATTGTAGACCTTAAAAAAGGTGCAACTGCCGAAGATATCCTAGATTTATTCAGGAAAACTACCAGAGTTCGTGTAGTTAGGAATGCTGAGCGCGTGCGTTCTACAGCAGAGGTTATGGAGCTCGCAAAGGATTTTGGCAGGCTAAGGGGGGACATGCCTGAGATAGTTGTGTGGGAGGAAGGCATTGGCGTAAAAGGAAAAAAATTATTTTACTTGCAGGCAATACACCAGGAATCCGATGTTGTTTTGGAGAACATAGATGCCATAAGGGCTGCAACAGGCTTTAAGGACGGGAAAAAAAGCATAGAGATGACAAACAAGGCTTTAGGGGTTAATAACTTCTAAAATTAATCTGAGCATGATAAATGCCATACAAAATAGATAATGTAATAACCCAAGTAAGTAATAAACTAATCATATAAACACAATAATTGGTTAAAAAATTTTAATGGGGGTAAAAAATGAAAATAAGCGTTGTGAAAGAAATCAAGGATAAGGAAAATAGGGTAGCTCTAACCCCGGAAGGAGCAAAAAAATTAAAGGAAGCGGGACATACTGTTTTGGTTGAGAATAATGCAGGATTAAATTCTGGCTTTGCAAATGAAGAATACAAAAATGCAGGTGCTCAAATTGTTGATGCACAAATAGCATGGTCATCAGATTTAGTTGTTAAGGTAAAAGAGCCTTTGGAGCAGGAATATAAATTTCTAAAAAATCAAATTGTGTTTACATACTTCCATCTTGCCGGTGTCACAAAAAATTTGACAGAAGCATTGTTGAAAAGCAAGACAACCGCAATTGCTTATGAGACGGTAGAAGATAGTTATAACCGGCTTCCATTATTAGCTCCAATGTCGGCTGTTGCTGGAAATATGGCTGTGCAAGTAGGCTCTTACTACCTTGCAAAATTTAATAATGGCAAAGGCATACTGATGGGAGAGGTTTTGGGCCATTTTTACGGCAAGGTTGTTATTGTAGGGGATGGTGTTGTCGGAAGGCACGCTGCCAAAACTGCTTATGGCATTGGCGCAAACGTATACTTATTTGGAAGGCATGAGGAAAGAATGGATCATTTAAGGGAGTTTATTGGCAGAAAAGCGCATGTTCTTCTTTCAACCCATGAAAACGTAGCAGAGCATGTAAAAGACGCTGATTTAGTTATTGGAGCAGTTTTATTGCCGGGTGCAAAAGCGCCTTATGTTGTTACAGAAGAAATGATAAAAACAATGCAGCCAGGTAGTGTTGTTATAGATGTAAGCATTGACCAAGGCGGTTGTATAGAAACTTCTAATCCAACCACGCATTCAAATCCTGTTTTTGTAAAGCATGGAGTTACGCATTATTGCGTTACAAACATGCCAGGAGCTTACCCAAGAACTTCAACAATGGCATTGACCGCAGCAACACTCCCATATATTCTAAAACTCGCTGAAAAAGGAATCAGAGCATTAAAAGAAGATGAAGGATTTACAAAAGGGCTTAATACTTATAACGGCTTCATAGCATACAAGCCTGTTGCGGAAGACCTTAACCTAATGGGCAAATACAAGGAATTCAGCGAATTACTGCAATAAATTAACTAAACCAGGCAAACCTTCGGAGGATTTTTCATCAGCTCATAAAGAATTTCTATCGCATCTTTTATATCCTTAATGCCTGCTTTTCCTTTTGCTGTATGCAAATTCTCAGTAGCAACTCCTACTACCGAGCTTGGTACACCGCCTCTTGAGAGGCTGATGTTTGTTGCATCCGTTGTTTCTGTATCAGAGACATTGTATTGCAACTGTATTTTTCTCCTTTTTGCGATATCTTTAACCCAATTGTTAATGCATCGGTTCCCAATAAAATCAGCATTCTTAATTGTAATAAACGGCCCTTTGCCTATACGCATATCAGATTTAGAAGAATCTTTTTTCGCTTCGGTAACATCGACAGTGATTGCCCAATCCGGCTTTATCTCGAATGCAGATGTCATAGCTCCATATAATCCAATCTCTTCCTGGACTGTAAACACAAAATAAATTTCATTCTTTGATTTTTTCAGTCTTTTAGCAAGCTCTATTAATGCAAAGCATCCAATCCTGTTGTCCAGCGCCTTCCCTTCAATAAATCCTTTTTTGATGTTTGAATCAGCTTCAAAAGAAATATAACTGCCAATCTCCACGCCATTTTTTAATAGCTCTTTTTTTGATGACTTGGTTTTAACGAAAATATGGTTTATACTGGTATTTTTGGATTTTTTTGATGATTTTATTATTCCATTGATGCAACACCGTGCACTTATTTTGACCTTTTTCCCCAGAAGATATTTTATTTCTATATCGCCAATGCCGGCGCATTTTATATTGCCATTTTTCTTTATCCCTTTTACCATCAGCCCAACCTCGTCCATATGCGCTGCAAGCATAACTTTCGGCAGCTTTCCTTTCTTGACTGCTATAAGATTACCAAGCGTGTCTGTGCTTATTTTATCAACATACTTTTCAATTTCTTTAGAAATCATGTCCCTTACATCCTCCTCATTGCCGCTGACACCAGAAGCATCCATTAATCTCAGCAATAACTCCATTTTGCTAGTAATGCAAGAACGAGTTTAAATATTTAATTAGAAAAACTTAAATAATGGTATCCCTAGGCATCTTTTACGATATTTAGATTGTTATATTACAAGCATTATGGTAAAACTTTTTGGAAGAAACCTTGGAGGGAAGCAGCCTCCCATGATCAGGGCGCTTGAAAAGGCAGAGGAAAAATTAGGAAAAAGGGAAATTGCAATATGTGAAGAAGCTATAGGTCCATTTAAGTATGCTGCGGTTTGTTGCCACTATGGCTCGCAACAGTCTCATAGCTTTAGATTTGTGGCATTTAATACTCAAGGAGACATTGACAATTTCAAGCATTATATCTCGGAAACTCAGGCTCGCTTGTCGCAACTAAATAATTATGAAGATGTGATAATTGTAATGGCCGGCAGAATAGAAAGGGCATTGTTGCTTTTAAGAAATAGGCAGAATGCACAATCTATGGAACAATTAACCACAAGAGAACTTGAAATAACAAATTTTGCTAAAGGGATTAAAGGGTTAACAAGTAATATAATCGGCTGGTTAAAATCACTGTCTGAACATAATCTTGAAAGAGCAAGAAACGTCGGGTATTTCCAGCCTCAGGATGTTGAAATCGGTCGCGAACTGTACAAGCTCTTATACATGGTAGATACTACCTTGCAGAGTCTTAAAGGAAAACTTGAAGCATTCTTCACATTAGATCATGAAGTTAACCAGTCTGTAAACCACTATCTCTCTTCGATATCGCAAGCGGCATGAGCATATCAGTGCTTAAAGTCCGTAAAAAATACAGAAATTGAAATAAAAAATCTTATTTGATATTCTCAAACAATTTGTTAACTTGTTCCCAATCGACAACATTCCACCATACTTTGATATAATCAGCCCTAGATGGACCATACTTTTTGTAATAACTATGCTCCCACAAATCCAATCCCAAAACAGGTGTTTTTCCTTCTGAAATTGGAGTATCCTGATTAGCAGTGCTTGTGACAGCCAATTTTCCATTCTGCAGTATAAGCCACGCCCAACCAGAGCCAAATCTTGACATGGCAGCTTCTGCAAAAATTTCCTTAAACTTTTCAAAGCCTCCAAATGTCTGTTTAATAGCATCTCCTACTTCTCCAGAAGGCTCTCCACCGCCATCAGGGCTCATTATGGTCCAGAAAAAAGAATGGTTAGAATGTCCTCCGCCATGATTCCTGACAACAGTCCTTATATTTTCAGGCACCTCATTAATATTTTTAAGGACTGCATTGATGTCTATCTTTTCAAACTTAGTTCCTTTTATAGCAGCATTTAACTTGTCAATATAAGCTTGGTGATGCTTTGTATGGTGCAGCCTCATTGTTAATTCATCAATATGCGGCTCTAGGGCATTATATTCATATGGCAATTTTGGCAATGTGTGCATTTAAACCACCTCCTACTTAACTATTGTTAAATCTGTAATTAATTGTAATTTAAATAAGTTTCTATGAAAAATCTAAACGTCAGTTCTTCTGGTCTTTGACCAGAGGGTAAAGCCAACCAATAGCGAAAACTATTTCTTACACCAGAATAAAAAATTAAAAGGTAGGCGTTAGAATCACGCACTACCCATAGTAGTTTTGCATAGCGTT
>JACPJP010000020.1 GCA_016187495.1 Candidatus Woesearchaeota archaeon | reverse complement strand
CTTGTTTACCATTTTTTGGATAGCTCAGAAAACCGCCTCTTGTATGTTTTAAAGAATAATGCTGTAGACGATCTGACTGATTCAATATATTTTAGTTTTGTTACAGCCACAACTACCGGATTTGGTGATATAATCCCTTTTGGTTACTTTAAAATAGTTGCCGTAATGGAGGTAATTTTTGGGCTGCTACTTCTTTCGGTAGTGACCTACAAGCTCGTATCTTTAAAGCAGGATATAATCTCTTCTGAGATATATGAAATTTCATTGAATGAGAGAATTAGCAGGCTAAGATCATCGCTTTCATTATTTAGGCAGAATTTAGATGCCCTAATAAGCAAAGTCGATGACGGCACAATTAAAAAAAGAAGCATAAGTTAGCTGGATAACTATATAGTTTCGCTTCAGCATGCCTTGGATGAAACCGACAGGCTGATTGGAAAGTTAATAAATAATCAATTTATAAAAAGTATAGATGTTGTTAACTTAGAGCTGCTTTATGACCGAATAGCTACTTCTTTTGAAAAGATGGACGAGCTGTTTCTGGCACTCGAGAATGCTAAGTTTGAATGGAAAACCGACACATTAATAACACATTTGAGTAAATGTATCAGCATAAATGAGCAGCTTTTTATTAAGCTAACCTCTTCTGCCCAATTGCCGAAAGAGACAATATATGATATAAATAAAAGAAATGATAATATAATATCAATTTTAAAAAATAAGATTAAAATGGGTTAAAACAGAAAATTTTAAATAAGACTGATAAAAAGAAACAGATAAGAAAAGAGGATAGCATGATTGAGACAAAAAAAATCAGCGTTTTTGAAGTAATTGTTTTAATTGTAGGCATTGCTGCCGCATTCTTGGGCTTCCAACTCATAAATGAGGTTTATACTCTCGAAAAACAGATAAGCTGGTCAATGGTATCGGCAATATTCAGCTTGCTCATGCTGCTTGTTTTATTCATATTATTAAGCATAGGCGTTGATATTTCCAAAAAACAGCTCGCTAAAACAGAAATTATTATCTATTTGCTAAATCGTACAAAGGGCAAGAAACTATAATGCCCTTAAGTACCTAAATTTAAGATGGAATAATAAATGAGATAAAACATGGGCGAAAGTAAAGTCAGCACTTTTGAAGTAATTCTTTTAATTGTAGGCGTCGCTGCCTCATTCTTGGGCTTCCAACTCATAAACCAGGCATATACTGCGGAAAAACAGATAACATGGATGACACTCATAGCTATCTTCGACTGGCTTATGTTGCTTGTTCTTTTTATATTGCTGAGCCTAACAGTAGACACCAGCAAAAAACAGCTGGCTGAAATAAGAAATTTGGCCGATTCACTCACTAAAAAGAAAGGCAGAAGGTAAAAATACATGCAAAAAATTTAAAATATACACTATTTTCTTTAAATTTATGGATTATAGGATAGAAAAAGATGTAATGGGGGAAGTAAAAGTTCCTGCTAATTCTTACTATGGGGCTTTTACTGAACGGGCAAGGGTAAATTTCCAAATTAGCGGCATTAGAGCCCATAAGGAATTCCTCGTTTCATTAGCAACGATAAAAAAAGCAGCTGCATTGGCAAACATGGAGCTAAAGCAGCTTGATGATAAATTGGGGAACGCTATTGTAAATGCCGCTGACGAAGTTATTAATGGAAAATTTGATTCTTACTTCGTACTTGATGTTTACCAAGCCGGAGCTGGAACCCCATTTAATATGAACTGTAATGAAATAATCGCCAACAGGGCAACAGAGCTTCTTGGCGGAAAGCTTGGCCAGTACATTGTAAATCCAAACAACCATGTCAATATGGCCCAAAGCACAAATGATGTTATACCAACAGCGACAAAGCTTGCAATTCTATCAGTGATAGAAAATTTGACATTTGAAGCTGAGAAGTTAAAGGATTCCTTGAGGAATAATGGGGTTGAATTTAATGACATCCTTAAAGTTGGGAGGACGCATTGGGAAGATGCAGTTCCAGTTACTTTAGGCCAGGAATTTGAGAGTTATGCAATCGCTTTGGAAAAAGATATAGAGCGCATCATAAGTGCAGGCCAGGAATTGAAAGAGCTTGGAATTGGGGGCACTGCCATCGGAACAGGCATTACAACGCACCCAAAATTCCATGAAACAATAGTCAATAAATTAAAAGTTCTGACAAGAATTGATTTAAAGACCTCAGGCAATTTATTGGAACAAACTCAAAACTACAATTGCTTTGTTTCCTTTTCTTCCTCATTAAAGATGCTTGCAATTGATCTAATCAGGATTGCAAATAATTTAAGCATATTGAATTCTGGCCCTAAAGCCGGAATTTCTGAAATAATGCTTCCTGATGTCGAGCCAGGCTCGTCAATAATGCCGGGAAAGATTAATCCCAGCATTCCGGAATGCGTCTTAATGGTTTGCTTCGATGTTTTAGGAAAAGACAAGACAGTAGAGTCAGCAGTTCAATATTCAATTTTAGAATTAAATGTAATGTGCCCCATAATTGCTTATAGCGTACTCCAATCAATGCGCATATTGGCAAATGCAATGAAAATGTTCAGGGAATTCTGCATTACAGGAATAGAAGCAAACAGAGAAAGATGCTTGGAGCTATTGCACAAAAGCACGGCTATAGCAACTGCATTGAATCCCTATCTTGGCTACCAAGCTGTTTCAAAAATAGTTAAGGAGGCATTGAAAAACAATTTAATAATAAGAGATGCAGTATTAAAATATAACCTCATTCAAGAAGAAGATTTGGACTTAATTTTATCTCCGGAAGAAATGACTCAGCCAAGAGAGCCTGATAAAGAACTAGTCTCTAAAATCAAAAGCAGCGAAAGCTACAGGAAATTTCTGCAGAGCTTATAGGAATGCCATTTTTATCTTATCTAGAATCTTATTTCCAATGGTTCTTTTATCCGCTAAATCTATATGTGTTATCTTCTTATCCTTACCAACAATAAAGACCTCATTAGTTTCGACATCAAAGCCCCTTCCTGCCTTTCCGACATCATTTGCAACTACAAAATCGGCTTCTGCGCTTTTCAGCAGTTCATAAGCCCTGTCAATAAGAATTTTTTTGCTTACATTATACTCTGCCTTAAAACCGATTAAGAATATACCTTTTTTTATTTTTTTAATGTTTTCAAATATCTTTGTTGTTGGAGTTAATTCCAAATGTAAATTTTCATTGCTTTTTATCTTATTATTGTGTTTATTTTTAATTGTAAAATCTGAAACTGCAGCAGCATGAATAACAATATCTACATTCTTGATATTATTTTTTATTTTATTAAACAGGTCATTGACCGAATAAATTTTAATATCTTTAAAATAATATTGAGGCTCTACCGAATTAGCGCCCCTGATTAATGTTATATCTGCCCCCCTCAAAAAAGCCTCTTCGGCAATATAAACCCCCATTTTCCCCGAACTTTTGTTCGTAATTATCCTAACAGGATCTATTTCCTCAGAAGTTGCCCCTGCAGTAACAAGTATTTTTTTGCCTGCTAAGTCGTTTCTTCTTTCAATTATTGTGTTTATTCTATCAATAATCTTATCCAACTGTGCCAGCCTTCCAACACCTTTATAGCCGCATGCTAAATCACCATACTCCGGATAGACAAATTCGTACCTTAACTTTTTTAGTTTTGCGACATTTTCCTGCATTATTAGATTTTTCCACATCTTTACGTTCATAGCAGGGCAAATTAGAACAGGAGAGTTTGTAGCCATTATGCTTGTGCTTAATAAATCGTCAGCAATTCCATTTGCTATTTTCCCGATAATATTAGCTGTAGCCGGGCAAACAAGAAATAGGTCAGCAATATCAGCCAATGAAATGTGCTTTATTTCCTTGTTTTTTTTAATGTAGTCCTTATAGTCTATGTTGGGCAAAAATAAATCAGTTTGCACTTCATTGCCGCTTGCCTTTTCAAAATCTTTTATATCTACAAGATTTGTTGCGCTTTTGGTCATGATTGCATAAACATTTGCACCTAATTTTTTTAGTTTCCCGACTAAATCAAGAGTTTTGTAGCATGCAATGCTGCCAGTAACACCGATTACTATACTTTTGTTTTTCAAACTCATATATAAAAAAGAAGAAATATCAGTTTATAAATTTTGTTTAATAGATTTCAACCTTTATCCCTTTTATCCTCTCAAAGTGGTCTTTATCCCTTGTTATTATTGTACCTATTCCGTTGGATAACGCTATTCCTGCTATCATATTATCTGTGTCACCAATAATCTCTCCTTTTAGCATTAACTCTCCGCCTATTTTTGCAGATTTAATTGTTGAACCCTTTTCTAACGTTAGAACATCTATTTTCTCTGTTAAGTTCTCAATAATTTTTAACTTTTCCTCATAGTTGGCATCCTTCTTGCTATAGACACCTATTAACATCTCATAAATATTGACATAAGTAGTAGCAAGGCTATCTCTATTTACAAGTTCAACCGCTTTATCGATTGCGTTTTTTCTTTGCCTTAGCAGATCTATAAGAAAACTGGTATCTAGCAAGATCATTTTATCCTTTCCATTACATGCTTTCTTGTGTATTCTCTGGATTTTTTAATGGACTTCTCCATTTCCAAGGCATCCTTGTCGCTCAAATCTGACCATGCTCCTGCTAAATCAAGTATGTTGCCTTTCTTTGAATACTCCTTTCTAAGCATATCAGAAAAGCTCTCATCTTTCCTCTTATTCCTAGATAAAAGATCATACACATCGTCCATTATAGTTATTGTTTTTGTTCCCATCTTAATCAATGTATGTGTATGTGTACATGTATTTAAAACTTGCTATTTTCAATGAAAACTTTGCTTATCCTCAGGAAACTTACCTTTTTTTACATCTTTAATATAATTATCAAAAGCCGTTTTCATGACTTTTCCTAAATCCGCATATTTCTTAACAAATTTAGGGCTTAATCTATCATATAATCCAAGCATATCATTGCTTACTAAAACCTGGCCGTCGCAGTAAGGGCCTGCGCCTATTCCTATAGTAGGAATTGAAACGCTTTCTGTTATTTTTTTTGCCAGCTCGACAGGCACGCATTCCAGTACAATAGAATAGCACCCAGCTTTTTCCAGCTCTTTTGCCAATCTAATTAGTTTATCTGCAGTTTCCTTATCCTTGCCCTGAACTTTAAAATTTGTTGCAGTCTGCGGTGTTAGTCCAATATGCCCCATAACATCTATTTTATTATCCACCAAAAACTTTGCTATTTCCGGCTCGTTTTCTATTTTTATAGTATCAGCACCTGACTTAATCAAGGCCTCTGCATTAAGCGCTGCCATTTCATTGTCATTATAGCTATTTGCAGGCATATCTGCTGCTATTAAAGCATTTTTTGCGCCTCTTGCAACTGCGCCAGTATGCCTCATCATGTCTTCCATTGTAACGCTTAAGGTGTTTTCATACCCCAAAACAACCATGCCCAAGCTATCCCCTATTAGGATTATATCAACTCCGCATTCGTCCATTGCCTTGGCTGCAGAATAATCATAAGCTGTAAGCACTGCTATCTTTTCTTTCCCTTTCATGGATTTTATTTTTTCCGTTGTAGTTTTCATAGAAGTTAGAATGATCTATTTCAGCGCAACTGGCAATTCAGCTCCCTCAAATTCATCAACATCCTTTTTGGTGTTGAAAGTCTTCCAGAAGCCTTCATGCTTGTAAACCCTTAGTTTTATTTTAGGAAAAACATCGTATTCCAGCATACCCTTATCAGGTAAAATTTCCAGCATCCCTTCCCTATTTAATAGATACCATCCACAGCTTACCCAGTCATTAAGCATCGGCTTTTCCTCAAAAACAGCATAGCCATTCTTTTCTGCAACTCTTCCAAAATGGAGGCTTGGATGCGCAACACATATCGTATCTTCTCTTTTTTCCTTTAATTTCTTTATGTCTATATCAGTTAAATCGTCGCAGTTAAGCACAACAACAAATTCAGAACCGCATTTCTGCAGCGCCATCTTAACAGCTCCTGCAGTGCCAAGTAGCTTTTTTTCAATTGTAAAATCAATCTGATTGCCGTTATAATTATTTTCTACATAATCTACTATAGCTTCTGCTTTATGGCCTATTGCCAGGACTATCTTTTCAATTCCAGAATTAATCAAATAATCGATCTGCCATGCCAAGATGGGCTTTCCTTTTACTTCTACCAATGCCTTTGGAAGCTCGCTTCCCATTCTCTTGCCTTCCCCGCCTGCGATAATGACAGCGTCCATACTTAGAATAGATTTGTCCGTGATTTATAATATTTATTATTTTCTATCATGGAGTTGTAGATTGTATTATCATGTTTAGATTATTGCTTAATTTTATTTAGCGTGCCCGCAATCAACAAGGGAAATATTAAAGTGGCGTCAGCCACAACTTTTACCCTTGCCGCATTGGGCTTTATCTTCGCCCAGCTTATTGCCTCTTCTTGATTCCCTCCAGAGTCAGAGCCGTCATATTCGTTCGCTGTTGTAATATAAATCGAGTACTCAAAACCTTCCCTGAAGATTGCAGAGTTTAATAAAAAATGCTTTGCGATTCCTCCCCCCAAAATAATGCAGCCAGCCTTGTCAGTATTTTGCAATAATCTTGTCAGCTCATAATTGTCTTTTGTGACATCAATTGCAAAATTCGGGTTTTTTCTCTTAAAAAATGTAGTCAAGTCCCCCATTGCCCCGTCTGTTATGCCGGGGCAGAAGACAGGGATTTTATTTTTCCATGCCCAGTACAAGAACGAGCTATTATAGCTATTCTTTGTCAGTTTATACTCTTTAATATACTTCCCCATCTCCCTTGCAACTTCATAAGTGCACGGAATTGCCTTAAATTCTTTCACTAGCTTAACAAAAAAGTCGTTGAAAAACCTCTCAAAATATAAATATCTGTCCATTGGAGCCAAAATGTTTCCTATCCTTCCAATAGATTCGTCCAGCAAAAACTCCCCTTTAATGTCAAAAGCCCCTAAATGGAACGGCTTAATGCATTTAATGACATCTTCTTCCAATGATGAGGCAGTTGTTGTTATTCCATCAATAAGATTATTTTTTACCAAATAAGCTATAATTTCCCTGTTTCCAGAGCTTATCATATTCCCTGTAAAAGACATCCATATGCTTAATTTGTTATTCTTTTTCTCTTCAAGCATTTTTGCCAGTATGTTGAATGCCATGCCTAAATTTGACCCCTGAAAGCCCATGTTATTATAGCTCTCAATAAATTCGCCGAAATCAAATTTTTTTCCAAAGTCATAGCCCCCTATTTTAGGGAACCTGTCCATATTCATGTAAGTCTTTAAGTGGCCTTTCCATTTTTTATTTTGAATGTAGATTGACATTTTTTCTCACCATTAATTAATCTTTATTAATATTAGATAGTTTAAAATTAAAATAATTTTGAAAAATAATTAGTATCCTGTAATGTACTAAAAACGAAGAACTCCTTATGCACCGAATTTCCTTACATTATCCATTAAATTCATAATATAGGCTAATGCAACAATATTTATAAACGTTTTTGTTTTTACATGTGGAATGATCATAGACATACATTCCCATTTGGACCATCATTACTTCAAAGACGACTTGGATAAAGTAATAGAAAACGCCAGAAAAGCTGGTGTAAAAGTGATACTTACTGCCGGGATTAATCCTGAAACTAACAGGAAAGTTTTGGAGATAGCAAAAAAGTATGATATTGTCAAGGCATGTTTGGGCATTTATCCGGTACAATACGAAAATGACAATAAAAATGGTACAACAACGAAGAATAACAATGAGGGAGTAAAAAACATTAAAAATAATAGTTCCAAAAATAAAAATAAATTAGATATTGATAATGAATTAAAATTTATTGAAAAAAATAATAAAAGCATTGCTGGAATCGGAGAGGTAGGATTAGATTATTCATCAATCGAAAACAATGCAAAAGAGCAAAAAGCGCAATTTGAGAGGGTAATACAATTAACGGAAAAATTAAACAAGCTAATAATAATACACTCCAGAAAAGCAGAAGAAGACTGCATAGAAATGCTGCAAAGCTCAAAATTGAAGAAAGTAATAATGCACTGCTTCGGGGGCAGAAAAAGCCTTGTCAAAAAAATCATAGACAACGGCTGGTTTTTGACAGCGCCGACTTGCATCACCAGAGCAACACAGTTTCAGGAAAATGCCAAACTGTGCCCCATTACGCAGCTATTCTGCGAGACAGATGCCCCTTACCTAAGCCCATTTAAGTCTAAAACTGGAGAATTCCAGAGAAACGAGCCTGCTTTCATAATAGAATCATACAAAAAAGTTGCAGAGATAAAAGGAATGGAACTAAAAGAAGTTATTAATAATGTATGGATGAATTGGCAGAGGGTGTTTTAGCAAGTTCAAAAATTTGTTATCTGGGTTATTATGATTGTCTTCTAAAGTTTTTTAATTGTCTGGAATGATTAGCAATCGCCATCCCAAATCTGATATACCAGGTAACCTGAGGTTTAAGAACACATACTCCGCCGTCTTTTCTGTTCCATACAGAGGCAGAATTAGTTTTCCTTGTGCCTTGAATCCTGGCGGAACCATCTTGCGATCTCCCCAATCAAAATTGGGATTCGTACCATATTTGTTGTCTGCCAGGGCTCTACCATCACCAACATACCTCCCGTCAGCAGCCAAGAACATAGGCCATCCGGAACCACCGGTCCAAGCAAATAACCCACCTCCTCTTTCCCATTGAAGATCAACATCTCGTTGCTTGGAAAGATTCTGTACCTCAAGCTCCAAGACCAAATTGCCTTTTTCTAATCTCTTGCTAATTACTGAATACTTGACGTCCTTGTTTGATATATCTATCACTCGTAGCAAGTGTCTGCTGACGAGTTTACGATATTCTTGTCGCAGAGATTCTGGCTCCCATACATTGGGGGTTGTGGCTTGACCATTAAGTCTAACTGGGACTAATCTAAGGTTCGTCGCTATGCTGGGTACATCTGTGTTAATTGCAAGAGGTATGGCTCGAAAGTATGTGAGATCCAACCCTCTCTCAAGTTGAGAAGGGGATATCCTCATATCGTCTTTCGATCCACCATCCCATGATAGCCGTATGCCAAAATTCCCCTCAAAGCCTTCATAGTGCAACAGACCACCTCCTTCAATCTTCCTAGGTTTCCAATAATCGGGACCGACTTGATTGGGTAGTTGGTAGAGGAAGAAAGAAGCATCAACTCTGTCCCACCCTTCCCTATTAGGATTGGGTTTACGACTAAAGCTAGTCAGATAAATCCAGTTGGCATCATTATACCACGAAGATGCTGTAGGTGTTGGTGCTATAGTTGGCTTTGGTTTGACTTTGGATTCTAATGTTGGCGTTGGTGCAGGTCCACTCTTGATGACTGGTGTTGGAGGAGGGGTAGCTTGACTGCTACATGCCGAGTTAAATACTAACCAATAACCAGCCAAAGCAAAAAATAATTCTCTTCTTGTAATCATCTTTATCGGATTTCCTTGGGTTGGTAGATTGTTAGAATAAGCATTTAGACCATCATCAACAGTGAGTTCCAATCCAGATCTAGGCATCAAAGAATTAACAACTTTTTGTGCAATATTCTGCGCATCTTGGTATAGTCTATGGTATAAATCTGTGGTATATTTTACCCCACTTCCCAGTAGACCATATTGCATTAAATCTACCTCTCACTTTTTATCTAAATTTAATAATTAGTATTTAAATCTTTCCAAATGTAACCATTTCAGAATTAATACAAAAATCAAGAAATACTAATCTCTTTATTAACCGCAGTAATAAACCCATCTTCTGTGTCATTCAATGACAGCCTTATACTTTTCGTTATATTTAGCTTTCTAAAGGTTTTTGGCACAAGGCTTATTGAGCCGCTGTACTTATCTCCTGCCTTAATTGCAGATCCTTTATATTGTCCGCGGCTTGTTACTTCCCAGTTAGGATCTATCTTGGAATCATAAGCATACACATCAACAATGGGATTTAAATCCTTGTCCTTGCTATTTTCAATAGTAAATTTAACCTTGCTTATTTGTCCTAAATCGCCATCCACATCAACCACTTCCGCATCCACTTTATCAAGAGTAAGCACAATCTTGCCTGATAATTTATCATCTTCAACGGTTTCCTCTGCCGTCTCATTTCCAGTACTTTCCTCCTGCGTTTCTTCAGAAGCGTTTTCAGAACTTTCCGTGGATTTATTAATTGTTTTATTTGCTGATTGCATATTAACAGCAGCTGCTGTTAAAGTTTGCTCTTCTTCTATGTCATCATTGCCCTGAAAAAACCCAAATCCGATGTATGCAACCAGAACAATAATTATTCCAATATAAATAAGCCTCTCACGGTTTACAATGTTACCTAAGGGTGCTTTGTCATTTCTGCCCGTTTCTTTTGGCTTCTTCTCCCTTAATTTGCTTTCCGCCTTCCTGTACTTTTCCTTAACCTCGTTTTCCTCTTCCAGCTGCCGTACAGGCTCTCTTCTTATTTCTGGAGCTGCCTTCTTACCTGTAACTTTATACTCATAATCCTTGAAGATGTCATTAATATCGCTATCGTCTATTTTAGCCATTTTACGCTATTAATTTAATAATTCCTATTTAAAATTTTGGGTTTTCTTACTTTATTGTAATCAAAATATAGGTTAAACATAGAAAAATTTATATTCTCAAAAGAACAGGTTAAAAAAGATTATAGATGAAAATAACCATAGACACAAAAGAGGATTCTCACGAGGAGATACAGAAAGCCATAAGGCTTCTCTCTGCATTGATTGGGGATAAAGAAATAATCAGCAATCAGGGAGATTTGTTCGGGAACAATACTCCTAGTGATTCCAAAAGCTCTGGTGATAGCGGCTCTGGAGGCTCTGATAATAGTAGTTCCTCTGGTTCTGGAGGCATATTTGGTATGTTTAATTCCGGCTCTGAAAATAAATCAGAAAAGCAAGAAGACAAAAAAGAAGGGGATATTGATTCAGACCTAGCTGAACTTGAGGAATACCACTAAATCTCAATAATCTTCCCTTTCTTCCCAACATTAATAACTTTAGTGTTTCCTATTTTTTCCTCTATGCCCTCTGCTTCATGGACATGGCTGCACAGCAATATGTCTGGATTAAACTTCTCTATAGCTTTCCTTACACCCTCGCTTCCGGGGAATATTTCGGTAAATTTTTCCATCTTGCTGTCTGAAGGATGGACATGAGTTGCCATTATTTTTTTCTTGAGGTATTTGATCTTATCAAAGCCTTTTTTAAGCAAGCCATAAATCTCGTCTTCCTCAAGCCTGAACAGACCTATATTTGCTCCTCCACATCCAAAAATGCCGACATCCCCATACCTTACGGAATAGCCATGAATATTTTTAACGCCGTAAAGCTCTGCAAGAAAATCTGCTGTGGCAACAGTCTCATGATTGCCTGGCAAAATAAGGACTTTTTCGTTTCTTTTTTTAAAAGGGCCAATAATATTATCTGTGCTCCTCTCCATCATTGTTAAATCACCGCATAATATTACTAAATCGCATTTTTCCTTTTCTGCCCTTTCTGCCAGCCTTTCAGCTAGGCTTGTATCTCCATGTATATCTCCAGCAGCAAGTATCTTTAGTTTTTTGTGCAGGTCTTGTTTTTCTTCTTTAGCCTCTTCTTTTGATTTTTTCTCCATAATCCTAAGATAAGAAATCAAATTTAAAAAGGTTTGCTATAAAATTGCCATTACACCTCCTTGGTTTCGTGCCTTGGATGCTCATGCCCTAAAGAATGCCTTTCCTTTAGCTCTTTTATGTGCTCTACTTTATGCTCCATGAGCTTATTCAAGCCTTTGTCAAATTTTTCTATTAATACAGAAACATAATTTCCCCCTAAAAAGTGAGGCATGACAACATAATCGGCACCTGCATCGTATAGCTCCAAAGCTTCCTGTATTTGTGATGCTGTTACAAGGATTATTATCTTATCATTTCCTTTTCTTGCAAAATCTATCAAAAGCAGGTTGTCTGATTTAGTCGGAATTGTTGAAATTACTATTTTTGCTTTCTTGAAATTTAGCCGCTCTAGAACTTCTATATCGCCAATATCCCCATAGATGGAAGGAATGTTCTGGGCAGACAAATGCTTTACAACCTCTGGATTAAAATCTACGACTAACGCTCTTTTTTTCATTTTTTTTAGGGTTTTAACAATGCTAAACCCTATCCTGTTGTAGCCGCATAATATTGCCTCATAATTCATGCTTATTGGCATGTCTGCATTTTCCATGTTTTTCCGTGAAAGCTTGTCTAAAAAGGATAATGTTTTGGAAAGCTTTCTATAGATTTTTTCTCCATACTTAATGAAATAGGTTGTTAATATGATGGTGGCTATTGCAAGCAGAACAGTCATGGAGAATATTTCCCGGCTTAAATGCCCTAAAGAAAGCCCAAGAGCCGCAAGTATCAATGAAAACTCAGAAATCTGGGCAAGTGAGATTGCAGTTAAAAAGGATGTTCTTTTCTTATAGCCAAAAAATGATGTAGTAAGCATTATTATTGCAGTTTTTCCTGCAACTGTCAATAAAATAAGGGCAATTAGCGGCTTTAAGATGGAGCTAAATGTGCTTGGCATCAGCTGCATTCCAAGTGAAACAAAAAACATTACTGAAAAAAAGTCCCTTAAGGGCTTTATCCTTCCTATAATCTCGATATTGTAAGGCAGACTTGCAAGGGAAATGCCCGCAACAAAAGCGCCAATTGCTATTGAAAAGCCAAGGTAGCTGAACAATATTGAGTAGAGGAAGCTTAATGAAACCGCGGAGATAAATAAAAGCTCCCTTGATTTGGCAGCAAAGCTAAATATGGCTGGAAAAATATACTTGCTTGCTCCAATGGACAACACTAATATTGTGATACCCTGAAAAAATGAGTATGAAAGCGTTCCAACAGAAAAATTATCCATCGAGGCAATGACCAAAAGCGCAATTATTGCAACTATGTCCTGTAGCAATAGAATTCCTATTATTATTTTACCGTGTAGTGTATCTATCTCTCTTCTATCTGACAATAATTTAACAACAACCATTGTGGAGCTGAAAGCGATTATCAATGCAATGTAAGCCGATTCAATAGCAAAAAATCCAATAGCCATGGAAGCTGCAAAAGCAATTGCAAATGTCAAAGCAATCTGAATTATGCCGCCTAAAGATGCAACTAATCCAACATGCTTTAGCTTTCTTATGTCAATTTCAAGCCCGACAATAAAAAGCAAAAATGCAATGCCGATTTCAGACAGGTTGCTTATTATTTCTGCATTGGTTATAATGCCAAGCAAAGGCCCCAGCAGAACACCAGTAAGGATATAAGCAGGAATCAAAGGCTGCTTCAGAAATTTAGCGAAGTATGCAAATATTGTTGCAATAATCATTACGCTGCCTATTTCAAAAAATATATTTGTCATTTTAACTGCCAATTATTTATCAACAAAATTTATGCTGAACCTGTCAGCTTCCTCTATCCTTCCGCTTTCAGCAAGGTTTAATTCTATAACTTCAGTTTTCTTAAGCTCTTCTTCAAGATGTTTTCTTGTTTTTCCCATTAGTGATGCTAATTCATCTATATTCATCTGCTCACCTCCTTTTTTATTTTAAGCAAAAAGCCTTCTTCATGCTTTGTGAATTCAACTTCTGCTCCTTTGCCTAACCCCTCATATTGAGCAAGAACTTTAGGAATAGTAACCACAAGCTGTCCAGAGGGGAGTTTTTGAATTTTAACCATTTTAATAGTATTTTTAATAATTTTAAATATACTTTTTAAATTAATTTTTATAACATTTTATTTAATAGTATTTAAATCTTTCTATTTTAAGAAAAATTTTCAATATTGACATAAAATCTAAAGGTACTAACAATAATTGTTTACAATATAGAAAAAATTATATTTTAAAATAGTTCAGAAATAAATAAACAGTCTAAAATATATTCTGTAGTAAGTAATTTTAACAATAAGTTTTATATAGTAGTATAGGGATTAGTATACTTTCTCAAAAAGAGGTATTAAATGAAAGGTTTGATTTTAAAGTTGGTAGTACTAAAGATAATACAAATTCTCATACTCAGCCAGCTTGTTTTTGCTCAGAATTCATCTCAGGATAGTTTTAACGATGATAATATTCAGACCATCGCGGCTAACTCCGCTAGTTTTGGTGATGAAAACTTTAGGGATAAATTTCGTGATAATAACGGTATGGAAATTAGAATTGAATCTAGAGATGATGGCAGTAGAAGAGAATTCAGGCAGGAATTTAGAGATGAATTTGTGAAGCAAGAGATGGAAGACAGGATTAAAGATGGGAAGTACGAGTTTAGGGAAATGAGGGAGGTAAGGTATGATATGGGCCCTAGCTACGAGGGCTTTAATAAGGAAGAAATGCTTTTTGGTAGGCTTTTCCCTTACATAGAGGGAGAGATGGACCCTGCACAAATAAAGCAATATTGCAGCAATATGGATGAAATGGCAGACATAGTTATTTCTAAAATTAAAGCTAAAATAGGCGAGATTTCCAACGTCTGCCAGGATATGGGGAAAGAAGAGTCAGAATGCAAGGAAAGGTCCAGCCAAGGTTGCTCAATGATGGGGCAGCCAGATACAAGATATGCAATAGACGAACTCCATAAATTTGAAATTCTTTCAGGATCATGCCCTGTAAATAGTGATGCTATAAAGCAAGCATGCGTTTTGCGCATGAAGCAAAATATGGAAGACAGGCTTCAATATGTTGAGGAGAACTGCAAAAACCAGTGGGAGATGTATGGAAAGCAAAACCAGCAGCAATGCGAAAATAATATGCCCCAAATGATATGCAAAGAGGACGATTATATAGAAAACTGCTTAAGCAGATATGGTGTAAGGAAAGATAACTTTGAAAAAACATGCCCAGACATGTCGTCGATTCAAAAGCCTTTCTGCGAAAATGGGGATTTAAAGGAGAGGCATAATGCTGACGGCTGCATAACAGGATACGAATGTGTTATAAATAATCCCCCTCAGGAAAAGAAATGTGCAATCAGCAATGAAGAAGCGGAAAGAAGAGTTAATGATTGTATGGCCACTAAAGGAACACCAGAAAAAATTTACCAGGACGGCTGCGTTATAGAAGTGAAATGCACTGCCTACCAATGCCCATATACAGAAGAGCAGGCTAAGGAAAAAGAATCTGCATGCACGGCATCAAATGGCGTACCTGAGACAAAGAGAGAAGGTGATTGCATTGTACAGGTTGAATGCCACCAGAACCAAGACGCTTCAGGCAATGCAATAACTGGGAATGTTGCTGGCGCATTTAGTTCTTATGATGATGCAAAAAGGCAGTGCTACAATGAATGGCAGCACCAAAAGCAAAATTGCGAGAATATAAAAAATAACTGCAGAGGCCAGGATAGCTTTGTAAGTGAATGCATTGCAAGGGAAAAGGGATTTGCAGAAAATAATATGGCTAACATCCAAAGGCAATGTGAGATGGATTCAAGGATTCAGGTAAATCACATGGAAAGGCAGTGCGCAATGATGGATGCAGAAAGGCAAAGGTGCATTGATGAGAGCGCAAAAAGATGCGGAATGATGGAAGGGCTTGCAAGCGAGTGCAGCCAGAAGGTAACAGAAGAAAATTTTAGGAATTTTATAATCAGGGAAGCTGAAAAAAGATGCAAATTCATGCCTTTCATGGAGAAAAAAGACTTGTCTAAATACGAGAAGATGGAAGTTGTTCTTGCAGTGATTGACACTGTAAGCGAGGATGAGATATCAAAAATAAGCTCAATTGTTGAGAATCTTGAGAAAAAGTATGAAGAAAAAGGAAAAATTATTTTTAATGGAATGATGAAGCCAAGCGACTTTGGCAGCTTAAAAGGCCTAAGCTTTGTTGTAGGCGCTAAGCTTAATGCGCCTGAAAGCTCAGAGATAGCAAAAGAAAGAAAAGAATCAATAATTGCAGGATTAAACCCAGAAAAGGTTGTAGAAAAGCTTTTGGAACTTAGCGGTTCTGGCATATCCAGCGAATACCAGTATATTATTGAAGGCGAGGCAAATGATATTCTTGAAGCTTCAGAATCAATCGATGAAGTAGAGGCATCAGAAGAGAGCAAGGGATTTGCCTACAAACTTAAGCTTTTCCTTGGCTTTGCAAAAGACTCTGAAGAAAGTGAAATAAAAAGCCTTGAGGCAAGCAGGCAAAGGCTGGAGACTTCTATAAAATCATTAGGGAATCTTGCTGAAGAAATCCCCAATGAAATCAGCAAAGCAATACTTAAAGAGCAGGTAGCTGAATTAGAGAGGCAGAAAGAAGATATTGGCGCTTTAATAAAACAGAAGCAGAAGAAAGCTAATGGATTGCTGAGGTTATTTGGGCTGTTTGGTTAATCCTTTTTTTAAATAGGCAGGTTTATATAGTTCATTATTACTAGTTGGTTAAACATGTTAAAAATTAAAGACAATAAAGAAAGTATTTTTTCTCCAGTAAAAACTGATTTTCAAGGTATGCTTAAAACTTTTTTATATTTTGCCATATTTTTTAGCGCATGTGTTTTTTTAGCATATTTCTTATTTAAACGTTTTGATGATTTAAGCGTGTTTATTTCTGAATTCACTAAATTTCGCCTTCTTGAATTAGGCATACCTATTGGTATTATTTTGCCTTTAGCCCTGACAGTAGCTATACATAAATCGTTTATCAAAGGTTTAATTATTCTAATTAGTTCTACAGCTATCCTATTATTTATTGCATCTTTTATTATGAGTTCTGAAGAATTTGTTTATTATTTGCTTGGGTTTTTAGGATTTTTATTGCCTTCAGATTTTGGATTTATTATCGGACTTTTACCACTTCTTTTACTTGGTACTATTATTTTAGGTATTTTTGTACGTGCATTCTTCAGAATAAAACAGAACAGGATTAAGATAATAATTGCTATTATACCCTTTTTAATTATCTTAATCATTGTAGGAGTAACTATAGCCAAAGTACAAAATGCAACATTAGGGTATTGTGATAGCATAAAAGAGATACACACAAAAATTCGTTGCTATTATAACATAGCTTTAAAAACAAATAACTTTGCTATTTGCACAAAAATACAGCCATTTGCAGACAATAATTTCGAAAAATGTCTTTACAACTTAATTGGAAGTATAGACAAAGCAGAAATAGACATTAGTTTATGTGAAAAATCTCTTGAAGGAAAATTAATAGATACTTGTCGTAGAACTATAGGGCCGATAATAGAAGGCAACTTTAAATCCGCGTATTGCTACACGGAGGTTAATAATGATCTTTGCTGGATTTAAATACCGCGCATATCATCGCAAAATCACTTTCTCCACGCTGAAGCGAGAGTGTACGCAATCGGAATTTTCGAGCGTGCTAGCTTTCTCTTAATCCATGACTCATTTCTATTACTTCTTCAGTTGTATACTTTTTCTTTTGTTTAATTCTATCACATTGCCTAAACATTTCTTCCATTGAAGGCAACTTTTCGTGTTCCAATACCCTTTTGACCTCTTCGACCATATCACTCGCTAAATAAGTAAACCCATTTTTCTTTTTTAGCAAAATATCTCCTATGAGCTTATTGAAATAAGATGCGTTTACAGCGCTTTGCAGCAGCTCTTTGCTTTGCCCTAGAAAGCCTGCGCATAATCCTGCCAAAACATCCCCTGTTCCAGCTTTTGCCATTCCTGGGTTGCCTCCTTTGACAAAAAGTATTTTGTCTTTTGATATAATTGTATCAACAGGGCATTTCAATAGCACAATGTTATTGTTTTCAAAGAAACTTTTAAGATTATTTTTTATTAATATTGATCTTTTTTCAATGGATTTTTCTTTAATGATTTTTTCAATTATTGTTTTTTCTATTTTTGAATTTTTCATAAAAATTTCCAGTTCTTTTATATGGGGGGTTATTATTGAATTTTCTAAGTCGCTGGACGACAATATTTTAATCCCGTCAGCATCTATAACTTTGAGATTGTTGATTTTCTTAATTGCTTTTTTCAGAAATTGTTTTGTTTCATTCTTTAGCCCAATGCCGTTGCCAATTAAAACAACATCATGATTTTTTGACAAATTAGTTATTTCTTTTGCATGCCTTGCAGAAAAATTGCCGCCTTTTAGCTTTATAGTAACCAAATCAGGGCTTAAGCAATTAACAGCCCATGCAACTTTTTCCGGCGCAGCAACAGTAACCCAGTCAGCTCCGCTTCTTAATGCAGCTAAGCCCGCCAAAGCTACTGCCCCTGCATAATCTTTGCTTCCTCCGACAACAAGAACTTTTCCATTGTCGCCTTTCTTTGCAGTCTTTTTTCTTTTTGGCAGAATTATGCCTTTCCCTGTAACATATTCCATTTTATTGAATAATTGGCATTTTAGTATTAAATATTATTGTTTTCATTATACAAATCATCTTATCATGCTTGCTAGGCTTGAATTTATATCGTTAAACATTGAATCGCAAAACCCATGGTTGCATTTGGTGTCATTAAACAATATGAATTCCTTAGGCTCTTTTGCCTTTTCTAATGTGAGTAATGCGGAGTCGAAAGGCACATTTTTGTCGTATCTGTTATGCACCATAACAATTTTTCTTGGAGCTATTTTTGCCATATAACCATCCGGATCTATTGATTTTATAAATCTTGATTTTTTGTCATTGCCGTTGTTAAAATGGAACCCTGCAGAGATTATTGCAATAACTCCCTTTACTCTTTTGTCGAGCGCAGCTGAAATCATGGCAATTCTTCCGCCTAAGCTTTCTCCCATCATGATTATGTTGTTATTACTTACTCTTTTCTCCGTTCTCAGAATGTCTGCTGCATACAACGCGTCTAAAATCATTAGATGTTGCACTGCAATATTTCCATTGCTGTAGGAATTAAAATCCTCTTCCAATGTTGGAACACCCCCATCAGTTTCGCCAACACCGCGCTGGTCTATTGTAATAACTGCATAGCCTTGCATGGCTATTTGTTTTGCAAAAGCAAGCTCGCTTTTCTTGTCCACCCCTGCCCCCGGAAGCAGCACAACTCCTGCAATAATTTTAGCGCCTTTGGGCTCAGAAATAAACCCGTAAATGTCTTTTCCAAAGCTATTGTAAATTACTTTTTTTATATTATAGTTTTCATTTGACTCGTAAGGAAAAGTTTTGTAATCAGCTAACTTTAATTTAGATGATGCAAGCATTCCTTTTTCATTAATATAGATATCATTTTTTTGGCTTTTATAAAGAAAGAGAGATGATGTGCTTAGAAGAATTAAAATAACTGCCGCATAATACAAATATTTTTTTCTTATTTTGGCTATCATACTTAATTAAGATTTTATCCAGCTCTTAATGCCGATATCTACAATAATTGTCTTGTCTTTATACTCCACAAGCCCTTTCTTAATGTCATGCATTGTTATCAATAAATCCGGATCAAAATAAACGTTACCCTTTTCTCCAGTATCGGGATTTATGCCGGAAGGTATGTCAATAGAAACCTTGTAGGCTTTTGCTTTGCTTAAATTGTTTATTAGG
>JACPJP010000018.1 GCA_016187495.1 Candidatus Woesearchaeota archaeon | reverse complement strand
TTATGTCCTTTGTAAAAATGATACTGCAAAAGAGCAGGAAAGCGAATTGACGTGGTGTGCATATAATTTTACCGTACTAGGCAGAGCTTACTATGAGTTGGGCATTGAGCCTAATGAATGGTAGATTTCTTACACACGACTCTTATTTTATTTACTGTTTTATTTTACTTCCTGTTTGTTTAATATAAAAACAGTATATTTCATCTTTCCGCTGAATATCTCCCTTTGACCGCAAATCTCAAATTTGTATTTGGAAGAGTGCTTTTCTATTAATTCTTTGTTTCCTATTAAAACAATTTTTCCTTTATCTTTAAGAATGAACTCTGCCTGGTAAAAAAACTCATTGTACAGCCCATTTCCATTGCTGTTCGGCATTTTTGTTGCTATTTTATCAATCTTCCCCTTCTCAAATTTGGTGTCGAGCCATTCCGCGTCCATTCTGCTGAATCTTATTTTCTTGTCAACGCCTGCTATTTTGCTGTTCTTTTTTGCATAATTGATGTTTTTCATTGACAAGTCGACATTGTATATCCTTGGTTTATAGTCCGAAATTTCCCTGTCGAATTTCCCAAATAACCTCTTAAAATCAAGCTCTTTGAACTTTTCAAACTTTAAAAAAATAAATTTTTCCTTGTCAAAATATCTTACCGGAAATTTTGAGGAGAATAAAGCGGCCTCTATTGGTATTGTCCCGGAGCCTGAAAAAACGTCTAATAGGGCTTCATTTTTGCCGTAGCCCGCAATCCTTACTAGGGAATATGCAATTGTGCCTTTTATGTCAGATGGATGCTGAAGTATTTTATATGACCTTTTGCTTAAGTCAAATCCCGCAAAATCTATGCCCACATAGCATATTCTTTTTGTCAGGAAGAAAATCACTATAATCTCTGGCTTTTCAAGCTCAACCCTTTGATTATAGCCGTATTTTTTGTGTATATCATTAATAATTATTTCTCCCAGCTTCCTTTCCGTTTCTATATGTGCAGCACCATCTTCATAATTTCTTACGCACTTTACCCTAAACCGCACATTTTTTCCCAGCCATTCGTCAAATTTTATTTTTACTACATTTTCTCCAAAATCGTCAAAAATATCCTTATGCTCAAATTCCGATAAAAGGCAGCAGACTCCTGTTGCGCTTTGTGATTTATAGCATAACCTAAACAAATCTTCATAGCTTTTTATGTCAAAAACAATACACCCGTCATTAATCTTTGATTCAGAGCCTATCAACTCCTTAACCTCAATAGCTGCAATGCCTTCCATGCCTTTATGTGTAATTAAAAACCCCTTCATAGCAGCAAGTTTATGCGGTAATTATAAAAATCTTTATAATTGGAATAGTAGTGCTATAATAAAAATTAACAAATAATAAATAATCAAAGCTCCAATAAAATAATTTAGTAATAACCTTTATACAAAGAATATAACAAGATAGACCTAATGAAAAATTAAAAATACAACCATTGCAGAAATTGTAAAAAATAATACAAAATGAACAAGAAAAAAAATAATTATAAGAAAATACTGCTCGACACTAATTTTCTCCTCATCCCTTACCAGTTTAGAGTTGATATATTCACGCAAATAGATAAGATAATTCATTTCCCATACAAAATTTTTGTTCTTGACAAGGGAATTGAAGAGCTCAAGAAGATTGTTGGGGAGCAGAAAGGCAAAAGCAGGGATGCTGCAAAGATCGCGCTAAAGCTCATAGCTATTAAAAATATTGCAATAGTAAACACTGAGGGGGATAAGAAAGCAGATGACGCCATAATTGAGCTGTCTTCTAAAAGCAATTATGTTGTCGCTACGCAAGACAAAGATTTAAAAAGGAGGCTTATTAACTACGGTACTACTGTTATTATACTAAGGCAGAAGAAGATTCTTGCTCTAGTAAATGACAAGGGCTTTTAGCTAAGTCCGCTCCAGTGCAAGGGAAAGTAGGCCTCTAATTTTTGAGCGTTTTATTTGCACAGAAAGAAAAGGCATAGAAATGACTAATAATTTAAGGGGAAAATGTACTATAAGATAGAAGTCAAAGATCGCATCAGGGTAACACCAAACCTTTTTAATTTAGACACTAAGGAAGCCGTCATTAAAAGCGTAAAAAAGAAGTATGACGGCTATATTTCGAAAGACTTGGGAGTGGTCATAGATATTTCAGGAATCAAAAGCATAGGGGACGGAGTTATAATACCTGGAGACGGCTCATCTTACTATGAAACTGTATTTGACGTCTTAAGCTTTAAGCCCGAATTGCAGGAAGTTGTCACTGGAAAAATAAGGGACATAGTTGATTTTGGGGCTTTCATAACGCTAGGCCCGATAGACGGGATGATTCATGTATCCCAAACAATGGATGATTTTGTGAGCTTCAGCAAGGAAAAGGCTTTGTCAGGAAGGGAAAGCAAGAAAACTCTTAAGGTAAATGATGTTTGCAGAGCAAGGATAATAGCAGTTTCGTTTAAAGATCCCTTAAACCCGAAATTAGGGCTTACAATGAGGCAGCCTGGATTAGGAAGGATCGACTGGATAGGGGAAGAAGGGGCAAAGCCGGAAAGCAGCAGAGAGGATAATGTTCGGACGAAGTCCGGTACACGAACGAAGTTCGGTATCCCGCAAGGGGACACCCACTCCGCGGGAAAGGAATCTAAAAAAGAAAGTAGCAAAGAGTCTAAGAAGAAATAAAGGGGATTATAATGAAGAAAAAAGTATGCAAGAAATGCAAGATTTTCGTGGAAGGGAATGCATGTCCAATATGCAAAGGCAATCAATTTTCAACAAACTGGCAGGGAAGGCTGCACATTCTGGATGCAAACAAATCCACAATAGCAAATAAAGTGGGCATACCTGCTAAGGGAGAGTATGCAATAAAGGCAAGGTGATTTTCATGGATCTCAAGATTTTAAGCAAGAAGGAAGAGCCTCTGCTTTCGAGGACAAAACTAGAGGCAGAGGTGTCATTTGACAAAGCTACGCCTTCAAAATCGGAAATCAGGAATGCACTGGCAAAAAGCTTGGGCAGAGACGAGAAATTAATAGTTGTCAAGGGCATACATACTGGATATAAAGTAAGAAAGGCAAAACATGTATCTTATGTTTATGAGAATGAAGAGATCATGAAGTCTATAGAGCCAAGGCATAAGGAACATAAGGAAATCAAAGCAGAGTCGAAAGGACAAAAAACTGCAGAAGAAAAGAAGGAATAGCGCCAATAATAGAAAACCAATAAGAATATTTTTTAATAATACAAAATAATTTTTTAACAATAAAACAAAGAATCATAGCATCAACGTCGGTACGGGACAGAGATTAATGATATCATAAGTTGTCCCAATGCCGAAGTTGCCAATAATAATATTAACTTAAATGATAAAAATAAATCTTACAAGGAAATTAAATACTAAGAAGCAGCAATTACAGATCAATAAAAATAATTAATCAGAATCAAAAAATAAAATGGCAAAGAAAAAACCAGCTAAGAAAAGGCCTATGCAGATATGGAAGCTTTACGAGATTAAAGATGGGAAGGCTGTAAGGAAAAACCCCTTTTCCCATAAAGCAGGCCCAGGATGCTTCATGGCCAACCACAAGGACCGTTGGGTTTGCGGCAAAACCGGATACATGGAAAAGAAGGATAAAAAGGAATAGTTCTTGTTAATTTACTTTGCATTACCTATTTTGTAATATTAGTCCTACTTGGTATAATCCTTAATACAAATATACCACATATATAATCCATTTTTAATCCTTATTTACTACATTTTTAATCCTTATTTACTACAGCTTTAATAATCCTATTAGTGCATGCATAAATCGCTCAGTTTAGCTTATAGAAAGAAAAAATGATTATTTCGTTCCCTTAATAGATTCCTGAAACACAAGAAAATCCTCTGTTGTAAGCTTCTTGCCGCTCTTGATCTTATCTTCAATATCCCGTTCCTTATTCTTTATCAGCATTGCTTCCTGCAGCCTTCTTTTCTCATTCTCCTCGAGCTGGAACTTGCTGATTTCTGCTCTTATTTTGTCCATGCTCTTAAGATTATCCTTGAGCATGGAGTTTTTTTCATTGAATACTTTCTTGAATTCAACAAATTTTAAAAATGCCCCTTCCTCTTTTGCCTTGAGTTCGTCAACATTCTTGGATTCTGATATTATGGTTTCATGCAGCGCCTGGCTTTCTTTTGCCAGATCCTGTATTTCTTTATGCACTGCATTACTTTCTTTTTTTGCGCTGCCTACATCTGGATTTAGCTTTTTAATTGCGTCCAATACACTTATAAGTCCTGAGGCGTCTGCAAGTGATTTTTTGAGCAGCTTGAGCTTTTTTGAAAGCTCCTTTTCCTTATCAAAAGACATAACCTCAGTCTCAAGTTTAGATTCGATAGAGTCTATATCAGTTTTTATCTTGGAAGGATAGGTTATTTTAGATTTTTTCATTAAATCAGCAGATTGTTTTTTCAATCCCGTAAGTTCAAAAACCTTCTTCCTTAACTCGTCATTAAGCTTTGCCCTTTTTTCTTTCAGCTCCCTGACCTTTCCCGTCAAAGAGTCCCTTTTTTCTCGGTTTTGCTTTATAGCATTTATCTTTTCTCTTATTCCTCTGGAAATTTCTTCTTTTCTGGAATACCATGATTCCTTATCGCCATTTGTTTTATTCATCTCTTTTTTCAGGAAATTGACATCGCTTTTCAGCTCGTCTAATTCTGCAAATAGTTCAGTTTTTGTTGGTTTTTTAGGTTCCTTATCCTGATTCATTTTTTGTGGGAGAATTAGCATATATAAAAATATTTTTAATTGGCTTAATGAATATAAGGCAGCAAAATTACAAAATAAAAAAATAAAAAATCAGCCGAACAGGCTGCCCAATCCCGCGGCTGCCTGCTCTTCAGATTTCTTCTCTTCCTCTACCTTCTTCTTTGTGTCTTCCTTCTTTGCCCCTTCACCTGCTGTCTGTGCAGATGCAACTGGCGCAGCAGCAACTGGCACTGCAGCTTTCTCTATTGCTTCATCTATATTCACTCCTTCCAATGTAGCTACTAAAGCCTTAATCCTTGCTTCGTCTGCTTTTACGCCAGCAGCCTCAAGCACTTTTTTTACGTTAGCTTCACCTATTTTCTGCCCTGCTTTGTGCAGCAGCATTGCGCTATAGACATATTCCATTTTATTTACCTCCATTAAATTTTAGTTTTTTATTATAACTAATTTCTTATCTTTATACCATCTAAATCATTATACTTTCATTATTTCTTATTTCCTCAGCGTGCCTTTTCTCAAAAGTTCCTTGGTCAGCTCTTCAACTTCTTTCTGGTTTTTTTCATCTTCTTTCGATTTTTTCTCTTTTTGGATATTGAGTTCGTGAGCAGGCGGGATTCTTGTCTCTTTTCTTTGCTGTTCCGCATTTTCTTTCTTTTCTTGTCGGCTTACTTCATTCAATATATCACTGGCTGTCTCTTGTTTGCCTTCGACAAATTTTTTTGTGTTTTCCACCATCTTACTGATTTTTTTATCAACATCATTCTCTGATTGCCGTTCCTTGGAGCCTTTCACTTCCTCCAGCTCTTTTTCCTTCTCTATCCTTTCATTCTCAAGCTTCTTTTCCTCTTCTTCCTTCACCGCTTCCTGGACTTCTCTCTCTTCAGGAACTGGCGCAATCGGTTCCTTCTCAAGCTTTTCTTCTTCTTCAATTATGCTTTTTTCTTCTTCAAGGATTTCTTCTTCCTTTTCCTTTGGTTTCTCAGCAGTTTCGATATTAGCTATATGTTTCAGGCTCAGCATTTCCCTTTCTGCTTTGCCTAATATGTGCTCAATAATGCCCCCATCAAATATGTTCTGGCTTAATCCGAGAGCCTTTGCGTCATTGAACGCTTTTGCAATTAACAAGTATATGTTGCCTTTAGTTGTATAAGCAATATTAAATGCAAGATTAAATGCCTGCACTGCTGCATTGTTAAGCTTGTTGTTGAATGCCTTTTCGTCAACTTCCAATACACCCCTTGTATAAATAATGCCGTCTTCGTAAGCTGCAACCATTCCTAAGCCGACGTCCATCGGCCTTATATCAAGCCTTGCAAGAATCTCTGCAACTTTGGGCTTTATTCTTTCTCCCTTCCTTGCAATAACGGCATTTTCCTTTATAGCTATCTTTCCGCCTTCAACTCCTACTTTTAACCCAACGCTGCTCAACTCGCTTATTATCGGTCCTGGAGCAAATGGCGTTGGGCCCTTGCTGATTATAATATCGCTTGGAGCCGTCTGACCTGGTTTTGCAGGAGCCTTTGTCTTGCCTTTTTGCAATAGCCTGCTTAATTTGAATGGATCCTCATTGCTGAAAATAAATGCGGGCATGCCCTCAAAATAATTTGCGAGAGCCTCTATGTTTTTCTTTTCATTCTTTGATCTGTCAAGGGCAATCCTCATCAGCCTTTTCTTGGTCATGTAAAGACTTATTTTGCCTTTCATTTCCTTCCTCATTGCCTGCAGTTGCGGGGCAGGTATGTTGGACATATCAACCAAGGCGGTAATAGAGCTCTTCCTGATTAAACTGGACATCTCATCCACAGCATTCTTCTTATATTCGGAGATTTTTGCAGTTATTGTCGGTGTCATTTGCCCCTTTTCCTAGATTTTGGCTTTATTTCCTGCCTTTTTTCGTTTGTTTCATGAGCTTCTTTAAGGCTAGTTTCTGCAGCTTTTGCTTTTTCTTCCTTCAATACTCCTTTTTCCTTTGCTTTTGCCTTTTCCCTGCCCTGCGGCTTAACTTCTACCTCTTCTTCAGCGCCTATTGCGAATGAATGTCCCATTGTAAGCTTCAGCATTACACTTTTTATGTTCTGCTTGTCATTGGGGAGCTTTTGCGCAACACTATTGTAAACTGCCAGTATGTTGTCTATTGCCTCGTCATCTTTTGTGTCTTCATTTCCTATTCTGCACTTTATTGTAGGCTCATTTTTAGTCACTAAAAGCACGGTCCTTTTAAGCTGGTCGCACAGCTGCTTTATATTAGAAGCAGGGGTAAGGACGCTACCTATTTTCGGATTTGGCATTTTGCCTCTCGGTCCCAAGTAGCGGCCGAATGTAGTGGCAACTTTAGGCATTATTGATGATTGAGCAATAAAGAAATCATATTTATTTGCGAGCTTTTTTGCTTCCGCCTTGCTTTTGAACCTTTCAAATTGATCGATAGTAATTGTTTCATCGCAGGCTTCTTTTGCTTTTGATGCTAAATCTGGCTCCACTAAAGCGCAGACAGAAACATTCTTGCCGGTGCCATATTGAAAAGTGACAAATATATTTACCTGATGCTCGGGCTTCTTTAAGTCAAGGCCCTTGAGGTTCATAATTAAGTCAAGGCTCTGCTTGAAGTTCTTTTTAGGAGAATTATCCCTTACTTTCTTCAGTGTGGCTGCTATTAATGCTTTGTCCATCTTCCCTCCTACTTTAAGTAGTATTATTGGGCATTTTTATGGGAAAATAGGTCAATATTTAAAGTTAATTGTTTTTTTTTGGCTTTGCACAATAACCTCTTTTTGCACAAAAACCTATGTTTCATATAATAATTTGAGTCAGCTATACACCTAAATTCCTTTTTTAATCAACATATCATAAGGAATAACCAATGGGGTACAAACAAGATATTTTCTTCTAAACTTAGTTTTTTCCCACATATTACTATTCCAGGCAATTTTTCTTTACAAAACATCCTAAGCCCTATAACATCAGAAAGGGAAGGGGAATCTGCCTTCTTTACTTCAAATGGCATTAAATCTCCATTTAATTTTAAAATAAAATCGACTTCCTTGTTAGTTTTAGAATCTTTCCAGTAATACATTAACATACCTGGCCTTATCTTAAAATAAAGCCTAACTAAATGGTCGAAAACTAATGTTTCCATTGCCAAACCATACTGATTTTGGTCATTTAAAAGAAGTTCGTTTAACATTCCTTGTAACATATTTCTTACGGCAATGTCTTGCAGGTATATCTTAAAAGACGAACTTTTTCTGGAAGGTTTTCTTTCAAATTTGAAGGACATATTAACTAAAAAATTTTTCTCGAGATGGTATAAATATTTTTTTAACATGCCAGTGTTTGTAGTAGCTCCACTTTTTTTCATTAATGAAGTATAATTGGTTTCACAAGAAGATATTGATGAGATATAAAGCGTTAATTCTTGCATGCCTACTGGGTCCCCTATTCCCTTAGCTAAAACGATATCCTTGTGGAATCCTAACCAAAAAGTTTCTCTTAATCTTGAAGCACATTTTGAATAGTCTTTTTCATCGAGTAATTGTGGATACCCCCCTTTAATAAAATATTCTTGAAAAGATATCTCAATTTTGGTTTGCCATGGCTTCAAATTATTGTAAAGTCGCAAAAAAGAATCTAATATTTTTTGAGGTTGATTTTTATTACAGGCTTCAATAAGCACTGACCTTATAGCTCTAGCTTCTTTTAACACAGGATCGAAAGCTACATCAGAAAAATGGTACCTAAGAAAATCTGAAAATTTAAGTGGGTGCATAGAATATAAGTTTAATCTTCTTGTAGCTTTAGATGCCTCATTTTCCATAGCTGTACTAGACGATCCAGTAATCATAAATTTTATTGGATAATTTAAGTCTTGGATTATCTTTATTTCATCACCCCATTCTCCAATATTTTGTATTTCATCTAAAAATACATAGATTTGTTTTCCAAGCTGGGATATGTCTTCATTTAGGATATACTTACTATAAATCTTTAATACATCAAGAATCTTTAAATTTCTAAGTGAAGATTCTTCAAAAGTTACATATAATATTCTTTTATTATCCACACCACCTTCATTTGATTCTTTTATTTCTTGGTCGTGTTTAGTGATATCTTTTGGGAAACCTAATAAATGCCTAATTAGTTCATATAAGATGGTAGATTTGCCGACACCCCTTGGACCATAAATCACAATTGCATCTTTAATTGGGAGGAGTTGATGTAGTATATATCCATAGTCACTTCTCTTAAATTGATATGTTTTATCAAAAGGAAAATCATTTTTATTATACCACCATCTATTTTGTAATGATAAAAAGTCAATTATTGTTTTTTCGTTCATTAACTAATAGATATTATTACTTATATATAAATGTTACTAAATTAGATTAGTGAAAATAGTATATTATTGCTAAATTAGATTAGTAAGCCTTTATATACTCATTGTAATTTCCAATAGTATGATATGTTGCATTAGTATAAAGATAAAACCGACTTTACACAATAATCTAATGTAGGGCTTATAAATAAACTTCTAAAAATGAAACTATTCAGACTAACGTCTGAAGCCTCTTTCTCTTGCGTATATTATTTACTAAACTTTTGCGTTTTTATTTAAAAGCATTTCTTAATCTGAGGCACATCATACACAACTTTGTCAATCCGCATCAAAGTCTCAAAAAGACACCAGCAGAAGCTGTAGAGACATGTCTAAAACTGGGAAGAGACAAATTACGAGGGCTCATCAAAATCAGGGCCAAAAAGATACATCATTCGCGAAGATGAATAGTATCTTATTTTTATGTTGTAAGAAGGTCATCAAAAGCAGCGGAAAAAACCATTTTTTCTAGGTATTTGAAACAGCAAAGCTTTTTCAAAACCTTTATAAACAACAAAATAACTCGGAGTTTTTAGTTATGGCGAAAAAAAGAAATAAAGATGGGGATAAAACTGATTCTGGAAGTGCGGCTGTAAAAGAAGGCAATACAGCTTTGCCGGAAAAAAGTCTTGAAAAGCTGCCAAAAGATGTCCAGGAAAAATTAAAGAGCATAAAGACTAAACTTGACAAATTTCAGAAGATAATACTAGAGAAATTCGACAAATATATTGTTGGGATTACTCTATTGCCTCCGCCAAAGGCTGCGGAGCAGCAGCAAGATTTGCAAAAACATAGTACGCAACAGCTAGCCGACAAAGACAAAATAAGCGTTCTTGTTCTTGTAGATGATTTCGACAGCAAGAAGATGTCTAAGTTTGAGCTAAAAGACAAGCTTAGTGTCATAATGAGCAATACGGCTAAGGAGATTGACAAAAATCTAATTCCGCAAGTTGTGATATTATCAGAGTTATGGCAGAACTGCTATGACGGCAAATATGAGGTATTGCAGCTGATAGCTTTATCTGCGCCTATATTTGATAGAGGCATGCTAGCCGCAATCAAGATAGCGGAAATACATAAGACCATGGTTCTAAAGAAGTTTGAAAAGTACATTGTAAGCTATGTTTTAGCAGGCAGTTTAGTGCAAGGAAGGGCAACTCCAAGCTCTGATATCGATGTATGGATTGTTATTGACGATACTGACGTCAAAAAGATGACAAGAGCGGAATTGAAAGACAAGCTAAGGGCAATAATAATAGGAATTGGCATAGAGGCAGGCGAACTTACAGGCATAAAGAATAAGCTAAACATACAAGTTTACATTTTGACGGATTTCTGGGACAGCTTAAGGGAAGCCAATCCAATAATATTTACTTTGCTTAGAGATGGAGTTCCATTCTATGACAGGGGTATTTTCATGGCATGGAAACAATTGCTGAAGATGGGAAAGATAAAGCCAAGTCCTGAGGCAATAGACATGTTTATGGGTTCCGGCGAACAAATGCTAAAGAGGGTTGAATTAAAGCTTAAAGATATAGGCATGGAAGATATTTATTATGCAATATTGACGCCTTCGCAGGCTGCTTTGATGCTTCATGGAGTTCCTCCCCCTGCTCCGAAAGAGACAGCTGCATTAATGAGGGAAATTTTCGTGCAGAAGGAGAATATGCTTGAGGACAAGTATGTCAAGACGCTTGAGAGAGTAATAGATCTGAGGAAAGCAATCGAGCATGGCGAAAGAAAGGATGTAAGTGGAAAAGAAATAGACGAGCTGCTGGATGAAAGCGATAAGTACCTAAAAAGGATCAAAAGATTGTTTACGCAAATAGAGAGGATAAAGGAAGAAGATGATATGGTCAAGATTTATGAGACTATTGTCACAATAATAAGGGATGTTCTGCGCATGGAAGGTGTTGAAAAGGTAGAGGATGAGGAAGTTGTCAAATTGTTTGAGGACGAGCTCATCAGCCAAGGCAAGATTCCAGCAAAATTTTTGAGGATATTGAATGAGATATTAAAGGCAAAGAAAGATTATGATGAAAAAAAGCTGACTAGAGTTGAGGTCGAGAAAGTGAAGAAAGACTCTAATGAATTCATCAAGTTTTTAGTTGAATATTTGCAGCGCAAAAGAGGGAGAGAGCTAGAGAGGGCAAAGATAAGAGTGAAGCACGGCAGCAGATATGGGGAAGTAATCTTGCTTGGAGACGTTGCTTTCATTATACATGATATAGACCATGAGGAAAAGGAGATAAGCAAGGCAAAGATCAAGGAAGACGGAAGCCTAGGAACGACGGAAAAAAGCTCTTTGGCGGAACTTGAGAAGGTTTTGACAAAAGTGGAAATACCGCCTAAAGTTTTTATCAAAGAGCCTATATTTGAGGATTTAAAGAATATTTTCGGGAAAGATGTCGAGATTCTGGTGAATTATTAGGTTAAATTATTCCATAAGATTTAAATATCCTAATATGCTATTGGTTCCCCTATGGCAGAAACAACCACAATACGAAAAATTTATGATGAGCTTAAGGGGATTAAGGAGGATGTTACATTCATCAAAAGGCATATGTTTGATCCAGATACAATAATGACTACGGAAGAAAGCAGGAGATTTGAAGAGAGCCTAAAAGAACTCAAAGAAGGAAAAGCTACATCGCTTTCTGAACTTAAAAAAGAGCTAGGATTATAAGATGTTTGAAATTCAACTTTCTTCCCATGCTAAAAAATTTCTCAATAAAGCTGAAGAGCAACTTGCCAAAAGAATAATTGAAAGAATAGAAAAATTATGTGCAGAACCGTTTCCAACCGATGTCAAGAGAGTAGTAAACCGAAAGGAAAAAATATTCAGAGTCAGGGTTGGAGATCATAGGATACAATATACGGTCCATTATGAGGAAAGTTTAGTATTTATTTCTGATATTGAGAAAAGGTCAAGGGCTTATTAGGAATGGGGTGGAATTGTTGAAGAAAAGTTTATAATGATAATCAAAATAAAATAAATAGGTGTTAATAATAGCTAATTACGAGCCAGCTGAAAGGATTGATGAAAATCACTTGCTTTGCCCTCATTGCAAGAAAATTGTTCCCCATAACCATAATACTTGTGTCGATATAGTTCAATTAGAGAGCTTACAAGAAACAAGAAAATTAGAGAGAAGGCAGGCTGATTTTAATGAGGTTTTAATGCTGGGAACTATTGTGATTTCAATAACTGCACTAATGGCTTTTATAATTCAGATTGAACCTTATATGGAAAATTTGAAACCTGCTCATATTAAAGAAGATGCTTCTATCAAAGATATAATTTATAATTCAATATCGATGATTTTCTTAATAACCATCATAATATTCCTATTGGCTATATCGGTATTAATCTATTCTAAATTTCTTAAGATATATCCTCAAGAAGGCTCTCGATTAAATTGGTTAATTAGGATATTAATTTTTGGTATGGCTATAATAATAATTATTGTTTGGTTTTTTTCCAAAGTCCCCTAAAGCGACAGGCAAACAAGTAAAAGCTAAAAGTCACGCAGATTAGACAGCACCCTCAATCTGCTTTGTATAATAAGTCTTAATTTTGCCCGACTTTATACACACTCCCTTGACTTTCTACACAGAATCCTTACTTTATACACGGAAGCCACTTCTTACACAAAGCCAGATTACTCCAAACTCTTTTCTATTATACCCTTGAATGTTTTTACATCGTATAGTTCATAGATTTCTTCATCTAACTGCTTGCTATATCTATCAAAAATTTTACTTAAATTACGGTATTCTTTGTCGTTTTCTGATAACTTGACTAATTCTTCTTGTGTTAATAATAATTTATCAACTAATTCAATAACTTGTTTTTCATGTTGTTTGTTAATCCTTATTGGTATTTTTCCTAAAGAAGTTTGAGTTACATTATTAGTTACTTGGTCTCTATTATTTATAAAATTTTTATAATAAAATTCAATTAACTTTGAATTTAAAATGCCTAAAAGATACTTTAAATTAATTCCATTAGATGTAGGCAGTATCATATTTATTGAGTTTTCACAATAATTTTGCTTCTCGTCAAGTGTTGCTATTATCTTACCAGCAATTCTCTGCATAACAATTTTTTCTTTGCTCAAAAATGCCTGTTCATCTCCAATTCTGGTCAATACTCTTTTATTGTAATAAACAAATTTCTTAACTGGTTTTAATCCAAATTTCACAATATCTCTCCCCCTTATACATTGCTTATAATCAGAATCTATTTTTTTGTTTACTATATATTTATTGTCAATTCCAAAACCAAAACTAACAATTTTAAGTTCTTCGGACTCATCTAAATAAGACAAAAGTTCAGATGATTTTAGCACAGAATTTTTTACTTCTTCTAATTCTGGAGTTGAGTAAATATTAAATATATAACCACTTTTATAGAATGAACTTTGGCTAATTAAGGATTTAGTTCCATTTTTAATATCTACGTCTGGAATATGAGTTATTACCTCAATCTTATTGTTCATTCTAATTTTTTCATTGGACTCTTTTTTTAAAATAAAAATTGCTGTTTCGCCAGTTATCTTAAAACCACTTGAAGCCATATCTACAATTGTTTTGATTACACAGCTATCCAAAATAAATTTTCTTATGAATTTGTACGATTCAACCCTTAATAAGTTCTTATGAACTATAAACCCAAAATAACCATCCTCTCTCAATAATTTTATAAATCGTTCAATATATGGGACAAACATATTTAATTTTACTCCGCCTTTTGTCGATTCATCTTTAGAATACACATAATCATATTTATTTCTAAAATAATCTCTTGTCTTCATTTCGATTTTTGGTTTTCCTTTTTCTCCCTTTTGGTGAACATAAGGGGGATTGCCAACTATTACATCAAAAAATCCTTTATCATTATAAAAATCTTTAAAATAAAATTGCCATTTTAATCCTTTATTTCCAGTAATAGATTCATCATCAATTAAGCTATCATAATTTAGGATGTTATCATGAAGTTCAGGAATTTTTTCTCTCCTTGTAGCCAACTTTAAAGATAAGTTTAATTTGGCAATATCACAAGCTCTTTCATCTTTATCTACCCCATATAAACAATTTAAGAGTAGGTTAATCTTTTCATTATACATTACCTCTTCTTTTTGATTTATATTTTTGTATTCTTCAACCAGAATTTCAAAAGCTTTCAATAAAAAAGAACCACTACCGCAAGTGGGGTCAATTACTTTTAGATTTTCAAAATCTTTATGTGATTTAAAATATTCACCAAGACTTTTTTCTAATATGTAACTAACAATATGCGGGGGAGTATAATAAATTCCTTCAGATTTTCTTTTGCCAATATCTAACTTTTGGGTTACTCCCTTACCAATTTTTAGAATATGCCCGATAAACTCTTCATAACTTGTTCCCAAAACATCAATTGGTATAACACTAAAATCATAAGCAACTGAATTTTTTGGTCTTCTTAAATCAGTTATTATATCTCCTAAAACATCATCTTCAATGTAAAATTTATCACAAAGTCCACTTCTAAATAAATCACTATTATACCTTCGATTATAAGGGTCTCCAAATAAGTTATGAATAGCTCCTAAAAGATTAAATGGGTGGTTTTCTTTTTTTTGATTTAATAGATGTAATAATTTTACATCTTCAATTTCATTATCTTCACAATAACATATAAATATAAATCTATCAATGAATCTTTGAAGTTCTTCTTCGATATATCCAAAATCTGTATCATTGGTAATGTTATTTTTTATTCTATGAGATTTAACATTCCTTAATAATTTATCTCTCCATTTCCAAAAATAAATCGTCAATTCTTTATCAACTGGCTCTCTAAATCCTACATTTGGATTGATATGCTTTTTTAATAAATTAAATCTTTCGTCTTTGTTCTTTATCCTTTCTTTGCTAAATTCCCAAATTAAATCAAAATCCTCATCATTGAATCCATCTAATAATTTTATTCTCTTTCTTACAATAGTTTGAAAAATATTTGACGTATCAAAATTACAATACAGAATTAAAAATTCCCTAAAATTAGTTAAAATAGCAAATGGTAGTCCATTGCTTCTACCATACTTTAATGTTTGTGTGTAATCTTCTTCATTGTTATAAATATCCCTATTAAGTTTTTTGGCTTCTACAAAAAATCTTGAAATCCCATCACACTTCACTAAATAATCTAATCTTTTTCTACCTAACTTTGATTGACAAATAAATTCATCATATTCTTGGTTATCAACATCCCAACCTAAAACTTTAAACAGAGGTTTTATCAAATCGTTGCAAGTTTGTTCTTCATTAAATTCAATTTCGCCAACTTCTATTTTCTTATTACATAAAGAAATTAATTTCAAAATTTCATGTTTAACTTCCTCTTTAGTTAAGCCCATAATATAGGAATTTTTGACTATGTTTATAAACTTTATTCAGATAAATTGTTTATATTGAAAATAAACATAGTTTTTGATATTTGACTTTTTATACAAAAACCCTACTTTTCGGGCAGGTACTTAACTTTTTGGATATGGGCGACTTTCCAAAAGAAAGCAGACACAAAAGTATTGGTGTCTAAAACAAGTTTAAGCATTTCTTACATCCCTAATTGCATTTTCCAAGTCTTTTCTTGTTAGTCCTACTTGTTTGGCTGCTTTTTGTAAAGGATTGGCTATTTGCTCAAAAGACTTTTTAAAAGCTGGTTTTTCAACTTTTTTAAGTATTATTGTATTCCCTTCCCCAAATACCAGAAACTGGTCTGACTTTTCTATTTTCATCACTCTCCTTAGAGAGCTGGGTATTACAACTTGGCCCTTTTCCGATATTCTTGTTAATTCTACTTCCATTTTAATCCTCCTTAATTATAGGAAAAGTAAAACATATCTTACTTATATATTTTTGGTTTTTGAGCAGTGAAAATGCAACATTCGGCGATAGGAATTATACTGTCTTAAAATCTGGAGTGTGGGTTGAGGTGGAATGAGGTAGATTGATGGAATTATTGGAGAAAGCATTAAATAACAATAAATAAAATGTAGGTATATGACTTCGAAACCTAAAAGAAAAATCTTTCATTTTTTCTTTAATTATTTTATTCTAATTATTTGGTTGAAAAGAATATCTCTATTGTTGGTTATTCTGTTTGTTATAGCAGGGATATTTAAGTGGGCTTTAATGTTTCTTGGAATTTTTGTCATTCTTAAAATATTTGAAAATAGTATTATTTATTTCCTTAAGAGCATTAAAACAATACTCCAAAAGATTATAAAATTTCTTGATAGGTGATTTTGCTTGTTTTTCGGCTTCTATTTTAGCTCGTTCTACTGCCACTATTAGTTCATCTATTTCCCTTAATATGTAACCTTTTATCACCCTTAACGCACCGCTTAATCCATCACCCACTTACGCACCAGAACCTACAATCATAATCTTTATAAATAAGCCTTATTTTCTCTCCTATTAATTAAGCCCGAGTTCGATAAGAGCGCTTTTAGGGTTCATATAATGAGTATATGGATTTAAGTGCTATATTCTCGGCTGTTATTACTCAATTGCTCAAAATGGCTGAACATGAAAAACAAGATAATGTAAAGCAGGCTTCTGGATCTCAAGTTGCGAGAAAAGAAGATGCCCGTAAGCCTAGCATCCAACCTGCAGACAAAGACTTCAGGTATTTTGTAAGGATTGCAAATACTGACTTAGATGGAAATAAAAAAATTTTCCAGGCGCTTACGAAAATTAAAGGGGTTGGTTTTATGTTTGCCAACATGCTTTGCAATATTGCCGGAATAGATAAAAATGCAAAGACAGGTTACCTAAAAGATGACCAGGTAAAGAAGATTGATGAAGTTTTGAATGATCCAGGAAAATACAATGCGCCAGGCTGGATGCTCAACAGAAGAAAAAACTATGAGGACGGGAAGGACTATCACATTATAACAGGAAACTTATCCTTTGCAGAAGAAAATGACGTTAAGAGGATGAAAAGGATCAGGTCTTACCGTGGGATCAGGCATGGCATGGGATTGCCTGTCAGGGGCCAAAGGACAAAATCAAATTTCAGGAAAAATAAGGGGAAAGTATCATTAGGTGTTATCAAAAGGGCGGATGCCAAACCGGGAAAGGTATAAAAATGGGAAGCCCAAAAAAACAAAGAAAGAAATTTTCAAAGCCTACACATCCGTGGCAGAAGGAAAGGATTCTGGCAGAGCAGGAACTAGTCAAGGAATACGGCCTTAATAGGAAGTATGAGTTATGGAAAATGAATTCTGTCCTTAGGAACCTCACAAGACAGGCTAAAAACCTTATAGCAACAAAAAAACCGCAAGCTGAAAAGGAAGCAAAACAACTTTTGACGAAACTTCATTCCTTGGGCATTATAAACAAAGAAGCGCAGGTTGAAGATGTCTTATCATTGTCGTTAAAGGACATAATGGAAAGAAGATTGCAGACGCTGGTTTACAGGAAAAACCTGGCTTCAAGTGCCAGGCAAGCAAGGCAGTTTATTGTCCATGAGCACATTGCACTTGGAGAAAAAACAGTTACAGCGCCATCATACCTTGTTCCAGTGGATGAAGAAGCAAACATTGGATTTTCTCAGGGTTCTGTGCTTTCAAACGCAGACCATCCTCAAAGATCAGCAATAAGCGAAGTGAAGACTGGCAAGAGAAAAGAGAAGCAAGGGAAGAAAGAAAGCTCTGATAAAGCAGAAAAAAAGAAAGAAGAATCTGGGGATAAGAATGACAATAAAGAAGAGAAAGCTGCAAAAACTGAGAAAAAAGATCATGCTAGCAAAGGAGATAAGCAGAAGAAAAAAGAAGGGGGCAAATAAAAATGGCATTTAAGGAAAGAAGCGGCATTGCGCATATTTACGCATCATACAATAATACTATAATCCACATAACAGACATAACTGGCACAGAGACAATAAGCAAATGCTCTGGCGGAGTTGTTGTAAAAAGCGACAGGATGGAATCAAGCCCTACAGCTGCAATGATTGCTGCAAAAAGAGCTGCAGAGGTTGCGATAGAAAAAGGGATAAACTCCATCAATGTAAAGATACGGTCCAAAGGCGGCCATAACGATGCTACCGGACCAGGCCCAGGAGCGCAGGCTGCGATAAGGGCACTGTCAAGAATGGGGCTAAAGATAGGCTTAATAGAAGATGTTACCCCCTTGCCGCATGATGGCTGCAGAAAGAAAGGAGGAAGAAGAGGCAGAAGGGTGTAAAGTTTGAGGTGCTAAAATGGAGATAAGGGTATTGTCAAATGAGAAGGAAGAAGGGAAGCTTTCATTTATTGCCAAGGATATAACGCCTGCTTTTGCAAATACCTTGAGAAGAATAATAGTTGATGAAGTCCCAACTATGGCCATTGAGGATGTAGAATTTACAAAAAATAATTCAATACTTTATGATGAAATGATTGCTCACAGGCTTGGTTTAATACCCTTAAGCACAGATCTGAAATCATATAATCTGCCGGAAAAGTGCAAGTGCAATGGAGAAGGGTGCGCAAGATGCCAAGTCAAGATTACGCTTAAAGCCTTAAAAGGCGCTGGAATGGTTGATGCTTCCGAACTTAAAAGCAAAGACCCCGCTATAAAGCCGGTATACCCAAAAATGCCTATTGTCAAATTGCTAAAAGGGCAAAGCCTGGAGCTGGAGGCTACTGCTGTCCTAGGAAGGGGCAAGGAGCATTCAAAATGGAGCCCTTGTCTAGCGTATTATAAGCACAAGCCTGTAATAGAAATAGGAAATGTAAAAAATCCGGAAGAGGTTGTGGAAAAAACGCATGGAAATATTTTTGAGATAAAAAATGGCAAGCTTGAGATAATCAAAGATAATTTATTCAAGTACGATCTTGCAGGAATACTGGAGGATGTCTCCAATAATGAGATAAAGGTCAAATACGACAATGATATAATATTTTACATTGAATCATGGGGGCAGCTAAGCTGCAAGGAGATATTGAATGCGGCTTTGGATATTTTCAATGAAACTTTTGATGAGTTCAACGAGAAAGTAAAGGCGCTTAAGTAAATCCCTGCATTTATGCTTATTGCGGGGGTGGCAGAGTGGCCAAATGCGCAAGGTCGAGGGCCTTGTCCCTTAGTGGGTACGCGTGTTCGAATCACGTCCCCCGCATTAAAATAAATGTAACATGAATGGGAATGCATTAAACTAAAAATCCATTAAACTGCACAAACGCTTTGATAACAAAAAAGTAAAAGTAAATTCATATTTCCAAACAATAATATTTATTCAATAAAGATTAATAATAATAGGATTTTTTGCTTGCTTGTATGGCAAAAGCAAAAAATAATCTGATGTGGCTGTACAAAAAAATATAAGATCAAAAATTTCATTAACGCAGGAAGATGGAAATTTTTCCTGTTAATGATAATATTGTTCATTGCAAAAAAGAAATATGAAGTGAAAGAAACTAAATTCACGCAAATATTTGTGTGCATAAGATAAAATCAAAAATTCAATGTACAAAAATGAAACGAACAGGGCCGACAAACCCCTTGCTTAGGGACTTGATAGGGGAACTGAAGAAGAGGGGCAACGAGCAAGAGGTTAATCTATGGAAGAGGATTGCTTCAGATTTAGAGAAACCTACAAGGCAGAGGAGAGCTGTTAACCTGTCCAGGATTAATAGACACACTAAGGAGAATGAAGTTGTTGTTGTCCCAGGCAAAGTTCTTGGCTCTGGTGACCTGAACCATAAGCTGACAATAAGCGCTTACCAGTTTTCAGAGCAGGCAAAAGACAAATTGGAGAAATGCGGAGCGCAAATAGTTTCACTGCTAGATTTAAGCAAAGAGAAGCCCAATGGCAAAAATATTAGGATAATAGGCTAATCAATTAAAACGACTCAATAAATAAAAAATATTAAACAAGTTGAGATAAAACAAAAAATAATGAAAATGATTATTGACGCAAACAACTTAATATTGGGAAGGCTTGGTACTTTTGTTGCAAAGAAGGCTTTGCTAGGGGAAAAAGTAGACATCGTAAATTGTGAAAATGCAGTTGTCACAGGAGACAAATATGACATTTTTGAAAGATACGACGAATTTTTGCACAGAGGCACTCCAGCAAAAGGGCCATTTGCCCGCAAGATGCCCGACAGGTTTGTTAAAAGGGCAATAAGGGGAATGCTTCCTTACAAAAAAGGAAGAGGCAGAGAGGCATTTAAGAATATAAAGTGTTATATCGGAATTCCTGACAGCCTTAAAGGCCAAAAAAAGGACACTATAAAGGATGCTAATGTTGAAAAGCTTCCGAATTTTAAGTATGTAACCGTAAAAGAGGTTTGTATTCACATAGGAGCTAAGGTATAAAATGAAGCCTATATTAACATCTGGAAAAAGGAAAAGGGCGATTGCACGAGCAACAACAAAACCTGGAAATGGAATTGTAAAGATAAATAACATGGTTTTGGATTGCTATGGGTCAAGGATGTATAGATTAAAAATAAAAGAACCACTAATTATCGCAGGAGATGCGGCCAATAAGGTTGATATCAGCGTTAATGTTATTGGAGGAGGCATTGCAAGCCAGGCAGACGCCTCAAGACTAGCGATTGCAAAAGGGCTTGTAGAGTTTTCAAAAAACGATAAATTAAAAGAGGATTTTTTGAATTATGACAGGAGTCTTTTGGTTGCGGATGTAAGAAGGAAGGAGCCTGCAAAACCAAATCGTCATGGACAGGCAAGGGCTAAGGTTCAGAAGTCGTACCGTTAAAAATGGAAGGGTGAAAAAATGATCATACCAATTCGTTGTTGGAGCTGTGGAAAGCCAATAGGCCATTTGTGGGAAGATTTTAAGGCTAGACTCGAAAAAGGCGAGGACCGCAAGAATGCACTGGATGAATTAGGCCTGGAAAGGTACTGCTGCAGGGCCGTGTTTTTGGGGCACGTTGACTTAATTGATACCGTAGCAGAGTTTAAGAAGTTTTAAACCATAAACATTTTAAATTAATTCTTTTTCTTATGTTCTATGGTTGATTTTAATGAAATAGCGAAGAAATGGCAGAAGAAGTGGGATGAAGCCAAGCTTTTCCAAGCTGAAGCAGATAATGGAAAAAAGTTCTATGTTGCAATTGTTTATCCTTATATGAGTGGACTTCTTCATTTAGGGCATTTATTTACATATACATTTTCTGAGATAGTGTTAAGGTATAAAAGGATGCAGGGCTTTAATGTTTTGGCAAAATATGGTTTTCATTGTACTGGGACTCCAATAGTAGCGGCTGCGCAGCGCGTAAAAGAAAAGGAAGCAACGCAGATTGATACGCTAAAAAAGATGGGCATTTCAGACAAAGAAATGTCAAAATTTGGAAACCCAGAATACTGGTGCGATTATTTTCCCAAAGAAACTTTAAAGGATGCAAAAAATATGGGGTTTTCCATTGACGAAAGGTATGCTTTCAGGACCACATATTTGAATCCAAGCTATGATTCTTTTATAAGATGGCAGTTCAACAAGCTAAGGGAAAAAGGATATGTAAAGAAAGGAAAACATCCTGTTGTCTGGTGCCCCAAGGATAATTTACCTGTAGGCGACCATGACCGCTCTGAAGGAGAAGGTGAAACTCCGAAGGACTTCATTTGGGCAAAATTCAGGTTAAAGAATTCTGACTTAATAATAATGTCCGGAACCACAAGGCCTGATGCATTGTGGGGGCAAACCCATTTATGGATAGATCCTAATGGAGAGTATGTTGTTGCAAAAATCAAAGACGAAAATTGGGTTGTAAGCAAAGAAGCTGTAAAAAAAATTGAGCAGCAATATGGAAAGACCAAGATTATAAGAAATATCGAGGCAAAGGAGCTTATCGGCAAATGGGCTAAAGGGCCTTTGGTTGATTACGATCTTTATATTGTGCCTGCAGGATTTATTGATGCAAAAGTTGGTTCTGGAATTGTTTATTCAGCTCTTGAGGACCCTGTTGACTTGGCAGAAATGCAGCATATACAGTCTCATCCTGAAATTGTAAGTAAATATGATATTGATCCAAGGGTTATTGAAAAATTGAAGCCTATTTCCATAATTAATGTGGAAGGAATGGGTGAAAACTTAGGGCAGGAGATGCTCAATAAGCATAATATAAAATATCCGCAGGATAAAGAGAAGCTGGAAGATGCAAAAGGAGAGCTTAACAGGATTGTTTTTAGGAAAGGCGTTATGAAAAAGAACTGCGGCAAATATGCTGGATTGACTGTTCCGGAGGCGCAGGATGCCATAAAGAAGGACATTCTAAAATCAAAAGATGCTGCAATGTTTTATGAGCTTACAGGCAAAGTCGTATGCCGCTGCTTAACTGAATGCATTGTAAAGATGGTTGAGGACCAGTGGTTTATCGAGTACAACGATCCTAAATGGAAAAAATTGGCGCATGAATGCCTAGACGGCATGAAAATCTATCCTGAAATCGTAAGAAAGCAGTTTGATTATGTAATAGATTGGCTTGACCATTGGGCATGCACAAGGGAATATGGATTAGGCACAAAATTGCCATGGGACGATAAGTGGGTAATTGAGTCTTTGTCTGATTCTACAATACAGATGGCTTATGGCACAATTTCAAAATATTTATTGCATCCTGGAGATTACGGATTTAAGATAAATAAACTTAATGACGAATTTTTTGATTATGCTTATTTGGGAAAAGGCAATATTGCGGAGGTAGAAAAATCCACAGGCATACCAAAAAAGATGCTAGAAACAATGAGAAGGGATTTTGAATACTGGTATCCATTCGATTTTAGAAACTCGGCAAAAGACCTAGTGCAAAACCACCTCGTATTCTGCATCTTCAACCATGTCGCCTTATTCCCTAAAAAATACTGGCCAAAGGCATTCGTAATTAATGGAAGGATAATGGTCAATAATGAGAAGATGTCAAAGTCCAAAGGCAATTTCTTCACAATGAGGGAGCTTTACGAGAAGCATGGCGCGGATATTGTAAGGTTAGCAGCCGCAAACGCAGGCGAAGGGGTAGATGATGCAAACTACGAAATGGAATTTCTTGAAGTTGCAAAGAAAAAGCTTATAGAGCTTCATGATTTCATTAAAGAAAACTATAATAAAGGAAGGAATGACAAAAAAATCATAGACAAATGGTTTGAAAGCAAAATAAACGAGTCAATAAAAAATGCAACAGAATCTATGGAAAACATGCTTTTCAAGTCTGCAGTGCAGCACTCATTTATAGAAATGCGTAGGAACTTGAAATGGTATTTAAAAAGGACGAATAATAACCCAAACAAGGAGCTTATTAATCTTTTTGCCGAGTCTATAATTAAGCTAATGGCTCCTGTAACACCCCATTTCTGCGAGGAATGCTGGCACTTGATAGGAAAAAGAAGTTTTGTTTCTGCTGAACAATGGCCTAAATCAAATTTAAAGGCAATAAATGAAAGCCTGGATTATATTGAAGAATTCATAGAAAATACTTTAGCTGACATAAAGGAGATTTTAAAGCTTGCTAAGATTAATAAGCCAAAAGCAATAAAATTATTCATAAGCCCGTCATGGAAATATGAGCTTTTTAAAAAAGCAAACAAGATGATTGAGATAAAGAATCCAAATGAAATAATAAAAGAGGTAATGGCAGATGAAAAATTCAGGAAATACGGACAGGACATACAAAAATTTTTGCCTAAAATGATAGCCAGCAGGAAAATACCCCAAATTAGGCTTGCGTGGGAAGATGAAGTTAAGGCAATAAAAGAATCTTTAGATTTTATTAAAAACGAGTTTAATTGCAATATAGGAGTAATTGAGGCTGACAAAAGCAACGAGGCAAAGGCAAAGAACGCTATGCCTGGAAAGTTGGCTATTTTAGTAGAATAAGACTTTACAATGAAAATCAAAAACACCCTCGTAGTCTACACAAAGCTGAAAAACCTTGCAGAGAAACAAACATTACAGGTAGTTGAAAAAACATTAAAAAAATACAATGTTAGTTATATTATTTCAAAAAGGGAGAGTTTGAACAAAAAGTTATTCCAAAACAAGGATTTTATCATTGCAGTAGGCGGAGACGGAACATTTTTGCGGGCTTCGCACTTTATTTTTGATACAACTCCCATCCTAGGAGTTAATTCTAATCCCAAGTCCAAAGAAGGGTTTTTTATGTCAGCTGCAAAAAAGGATTTTGATAAAAAATTTAATAAAATAATTAATAACAGTTTTAAAATTAAAAAATTAAACAGATTGGAAGCTTACCTTGACAATAAAAAAATCCCTGAGCTGGCTTTGAATGAATTCTATATTTCATCTAAAAAAGAGTACCATACTGCAAGGTATTACCTTACCATAAGAGGGCAGAGGGAAAGGCAAAAGAGCAGCGGAATAATAATATCAACTGCAGCAGGAAGCTATGCATGGATGAAAAGCGCTGGCGGAAAACAGCTTCCTTTGAACTCGGATAAGTTCGAATATATAGTTAGAGAGCCTTACTGCGGAAGAATAAGCGCGAAATGCGGATTAGTCAATGGCATACTGGATAAAGATAAAAAAATAATTGTAGAATTTGAGCTAGGGGATGGAATGCTAATAGCGGATTCCTTAAGCGTTGAGCATACATTCAAGGCAAAAGAAAAGGTTACTGTTAGAATGTCAAACAAGCCCCTGCATTCAGTGTCATTTTAAAATTGAGTTGGAAAATTATATAAATAGATTAACCAACAAATACAATGTGATAAAACCAAAACTCAATTTCAAAAACAGGTTAATCGTGTACTCCTTCATAATTTTTATTTTGGTTTTAATTGCCATTTTCTTTATTTACCAAGACCAATTAAAATTGCTATATAAAAGTCCAGAAACCGTAAAGGGCTATATTGCTGGATTTGGGGTATTTGCCCCGCTTATTTTTATTTTGCTGTATATAGTGCAGGCTTTTATCCCATTCATCCCAACTTTAATCCTTACAATGTTCGGGGGCTATGTTTTTGGTGCTCTATGGGGAACGGTATACTCGCTAATAGGCATGACTATAGGCTCTATAATTATCTTCGCCATTGCCAGAAAGCTGGGAAGGTCTTTTTTCAGTAAGATAATAAACAAGAAAGAGCTTGAGCATTTTGATATCTTTTTTAAAAAGAGAGGAGATATATCTATATTCCTTACAAGATCTATTCTGATTCTATTTCCTCCTGATGTAGTATCAGTTGCTGCAGGATTGACGCAAATAAAGTTTAAGCATTATGTTATTTTCTCAATTTTGGGATTTATGCCAAACTTGCTTATACTGGCATTATTTGGTCAGAAATTGTCACAAGGAATAAATCAGACAACTTTTATAGTGTTAGTCTTGATTATTCTTGCAATATCGGGCTACCTATTTAGGCACCAATTAAAAGTGTTCTTAATAAGGGAGATAAGGGAATATGAAGAAAAAATTATAAAAATTGAAGAAAACATTAAAGAAAAAATTAAAAATCATAAAAAAGATTAAAACCTGTTCCTCAAAAAGCTCCTGAAGCCGCTTAAAGCCCCGAAAATAATCGTGCCTTCATATCCGGTTTTGTTTTGTTTCAATGCCTTTCTTAAAGTAGAGTTATCATTAAATATAGTATAAGCCCTCCCTATGTCCAATTTAAAATGGGCATCGCTTCCTCCAGTTCCAGGTATATTGAGCTTCTTTGCAAGCTTTTGCGCTTTCTCATTATTGCCAGGAAGCATCCTTGCATTAAAGCATTCTACCGCATCAATCTTATTTTTTATTTTTTCAATGGGGTATTTAAACCTTAATTTCGAGTTTATTGAAACTCTAAAGGGGTGGGGTATTGAAATAAGGCCGTTTTGCTTTTTTACTTCATCAACAATGGTAAAGAAATCATATGTTTTTATTTCATGGTTTAGGTAATAAGTAAGAACATCTCCAAAATTTGTATCAACTTCTTCTCCAATAATAACTTCAAAATTCTTGTCTTTATTGAGCTTTTTTACTGCAAGCGCGCCTTTTGTTGTGTTGTGATCTGTCACTGCTATTCCGTTCAGCCCCTTCTTTTTTGCGATCTTAAGGAGAATTTCCGGCTTTAGATTGCTGCATTTGGAATAGTGCGTATGATTGTGCAAGTCATATTTCATTTTACTAAGCAATATATATTGTTTTAAATAGTTTTGCAAAAGTTATTTATATTGATTGTATAAATCCTATTAAAATGCTTGGCAGCAAATTAAGAAAAAAACTAGAGAAGCAGCTTGAGGGAACTTCTTTGGTAATAGCTAAGACTGGCATCAACCCAAATGTATTCTCTTCCATAGCTTTGGTATGGGCCGCACTTGCAGCTTACTTTATAGCAAATATTGACATGGTTTCTGGGCTTATTTTTGTAGTGCTTGCGTCAATATGGGATGCCTTAGATGGAAGCTTAGCAAGGGTTTCTAACAAAGTCACAAAATTTGGGAATTACTTAGATGCAATGATTGACAGGTATGTTGAGATAATAATACTGCTTGGATTCGCCTTTTCTGGATTTTTTATCGAATCGTTTTTAGTTGTCAGCGGAAGCTTGCTTGTGAGCTATGCAAAGGCAAGGACTGCAATTGTAGTTCCGATAGACAACCATGACTGGCCTGCAATTGGAGAAAGATTTGACAGGCTGTCGTTATTAGTTATTGCCATTATAATCAGCATTTTTTTGCCAGATTTCACAATACTGGAATTTAAAATCTCAACAATATCTTTTTTCTTTTATTTAATAGCAGCCATGATATATATAGGCAGTGTGCAAAGAATATTCTATGCCAAAGAGATTATTAATAAAAAAAGCGAAAAATTATAAACTATCTCCCACACTTTCCTGCTATGAACTCTTCCACCATCTTCCTTGCCTCGCTGTCTGAGAATTGCTGAGGCGGATGCTTCATTGTGTATGCGGAAATTGATGTTAGCGCTCCGCTAATTTTCCTGTCCAGAGCCAGCTTACAGCATCTTATAGCGTCCATCATGCTTCCTGCAGAATTCGGGCTGTCTTCGCAATTTAACCTTACTTCTATGTCCAAAGGCACGCTGCCAAACTGCCTTCCCTCTAATCTTATAAAAGCGAGCTTGCGGTCTTTAAGCCATGGAACATAGTCGCTGGGGCTTATGTGTATGTTTTCCGCATCTAAAGGAACTGTAAGCTGTGATTGAACGCTTTGAGTTTTGCTGATCTTTTTTGACTTTAAGCGCTCCATATTAAGCATGTTTAAAAAATCGGTGTTTCCGCCAACATTTATCTGGTATGTCCTATCCAATTTCAGTCCTCTTTCAACAAAAAGCTTTGCCAGTGTCCTGTGCACAATGGTTGCGCCAAAAGCAGATTTAATATCATCTCCAACTATTGGGAGCTTTTTTTCCTCGAATTTTTTTGCCCATTCATTGTCGGAAGCAATAAATACTGGCATTCCGTTAATGAAAGCTATATTTGCCCTTAAGCACTGCTCAGCCATATGCCTTGTAGCCTTTTCGCTTCCTACTGGAAGGTAATTTATCAACATTTCTGCTCCGGATTTTTTCAATTCGGCTGCTACATCCGCTTCTTTTTCATCGGAAACCACAAACCTATGGTCTTCAGAATACTCGTTCATATGGGATGCATAGCCATCTAAAACTGGGGATTTTTTTACTTCTACATTTGATTTTGGAATTGCTTTTTGGAATATTGTCGTGTTATTGGGCTTTGAAAAGATTGCTTCTGAAATATCCTTGCCTACTTTTCTTTTGTCTATGTCGAAAGCAGCTACAACTTCCATATCAAAGGGCTTGTAGCCTGCAAGGTCCCAGTGCATCAACCCTATAGCATCTTTTGGGTCTTTATCCTTGTAGTAATGCATTCCCTGGACTAAGGTGCTTGCACAATTTCCAACTCCAGCTATTGCTATTTTTATTTTTGCCATATAGTTTTACGAGTTATATCTTTATTTTTAAATATTTTGAATATAGAAAGGTATAAAAGCATTATAAATTTTATCACTTCTTATGGAGGAAATGAAATGGGTATTTTCAAAACCGAACCAGATAAGCCTAATGAGGATTGCCCTTATACCCGTATTTGTATTTTTCCTGCTTGCAGACATTCCCCATAGCGATTATATATCTGCGTTTATTTTTTCAGTCCTATCCTTATCTGATGCTCTTGATGGATACATTGCCAGGGGGAAAAAACAAGCCTCAAAATCAGGGGAACTGCTTGATCCAATAGCCGATAAGCTCCTTATTTCCGCAGCCTTGATTTTTTTAGCTGATAGGATACCGCTATGGATGATAGTAACTATAATAGCAAGGGAATTGGTTATAACAATTTTAAGATTTATTGTACTGCCGAAGCGCGTTGTTCCCGCAGACAAGTTGGGTAAGTTTAAGACAATAACCCAGACAGCAGCTATAATAGCAGTTATACTAAACCTTCCATTCAGCTGGCATTTGATGCTGCTGGCAGTAATAATAACTTTATTTTCCGGGCTTGTTTATTTAGTTAAAATAAGCAATATGCTGAATGAGAAGATATTAAATATACCCAATTTTATTACATTTATGAGGTTTGCCTTACTGCCTTTATTTGCAGTTTTAATGCTGAATTCAAACCTGAATTACGCATTGGTGATATTTGCTATTATTGCTATAACGGACAAGATTGATGGCATCTCGTCAAGGGTCATGAAGCAGGTGACGGAATTTGGCAAGTCGTTTGACTCGTTCACAGACTGGTCTGTGTTTATAGTGGCGTTCATACTTCTGGTCAGCCTGGGATATATAGAATTATTCTGGATACTGCTACTGGTCTTTCCCGCAGTTGTTATGTTTTTTTCCAAGCTTATATTCCTCAAGAAGCAGAAAAAAGCTCCCGTTACACCCATAGCAAGAATATCCGTCGCTATGACCTATATTACAATAATTTCTATATTAATGGGCTTTGCATATAATAAACAAATTTTAATTGCAACATTCATCATTATCTATTTTTCCATGATGAGGTACCTTTTCATGGCTTCTAAACTGTATAAACCTGCAAAAGTTTGGGGAGGAGTTTAGAAATATTTATAAACAATACTTCGAGTTTTTTTCCTATGGCTAGTATAGCTTCAGATTTATTTGCAAACAGCATTTTCCTTTCCATCCTGATAGCAGGCGCTGTTTCACAAATATTAAAAATAGCCATAATAACAGCAAAACACAAGCAAACATTCAATTTTAACCATCTTATTGTAACAGGTGGAATGCCAAGCACTCATTCTGCGCTTGTAAGCTCTCTTGCGGCAGTAATATTCCTTGAGCAGGGATTAAGTCCATTGTTTTTCGTGGTTCTTACTTTCTCCCTAATTGTTTTAAGGGACTCAATGGGTGTAAGGAGAAGCGTTGGAGAAGAGGGCAAAGCAATAGAAAAAATTGTCAAGTATGAAAATATAAAGATAGACAGATTTCGATATGCATTGGGGCATACGCCTATAGAGGTTGCATCCGGGCTTATTATTGGGTTTATTTCTGCTGTTTTCAGCTATTATATTTTCTAGGATATTGTCTAGAGCTAAATAAAAACATTTTTAATGCTACAATGAGTACTCGACACTATGGCTTATACAATTTTAGACTGTTATACAGACGAGCCAGCAGGATTAGGGGTGCCGCCTTACTTAGGCACATATCCAAGGTATATAGCAGGCTATTTGAATGAGGATGTAAATTATTTGACAATTGACGACTTAAGGCTGTTTTATAAAAATAGGTCAATAATAAATAATACAAAACCCTCTCAAAAAACAGATATTGCAACATACAATTTGACAATTAATTATAAAAATATTAAAAAAATTTTGGAAGAAACTGATACTTTAATTGTTGTTCTTGGGGTTCATGTCCCTGGAAAATATCTTTCTGCTGTACCAGGAACTTTGCATGAGGTAATCCCTCTGATTAACGACCTTAAATGCAAAAAAATCCTTACAGGGCCAGCTGTTTTTGGCACTCAGCTTTTTGGCGGCAAATTTTTTGAGAAATATGACAAAGCAGCATTTGACAAAATAGATTATTCAATGTTTAACTTTACATATGATAAAGTTAGGGATTATGCAATTGCCGGTGCCAAAATAGTCAAGCAGATTCCTGACACTAGGATGATTGAAATTGAGACCGGGCACGGGTGCGATATAGGGCATTGCAGCTTCTGCACAGAGCCAATAAAAAATAAAGTTGAATTTCGCGATAAAGAGGATGTTTTGAGGGAAGTTATTGAATTTTATAGATTAGGCTGCAGATATTTCCGATTAGGAAAACAAACATGCTTCTATACTTTTCCGCATGCTATTGAGCTTCTTAAAGGCATAAGAGAGAATTGCCCGGACATAAAAGTCCTTCATCTGGATAATGTAAACCCGGTTAAAGTCATTATGGACAAGAACCATGAAATAACAAAAGCTATAGTCAAATACTGCACAAGCGGAAATATCGCTGCTTTTGGCGTTGAGAGTTTTGACAAGGTTGTTTGCAAAGAAAACACATTAAACAGCACTCCTAAAATTGCCTATGAGGCAACAAAGATATTGAATAAGTACGGCGCAGAAAGGGGCGAAGATGGAATGCCAAGGTTTTTGCCAGGCATAAACATAATTTTTGGCTTAAGGTGGGAGACTAAAAAGACGCATGAGGAAAATATGTTTTGGCTTAAGAAAATTTACGATGACGGATTAATGCTAAGAAGGATAAATATAAGGCAGGTTGCTATATTTGAAGGTACATCGTTGTTTAATGAGGGAAAAGACAAATTTTTGAAAAAGAATAAAAGATACTATTGGAAATGGAGGAATGATATAAGGCAGAACATTGACTGGCCTATGCTGCAAAGGATTGCTCCTTCAGGAACCGTGCTTAAGGATTGCTACGCGGAAATTTACGATGGGAATACGACATTCTGCAGGCAGTTTGGAACTTACCCTTTAATTGTAGGGGTTAAAGGGAGGCTTGAGCTGAAAAAGTTCTATAATTTGGAAGTAACAGGGCATATGCTAAGGAGTTTGGTTGGGAAAGTTGCAAAGGAAATGGAGATAGAACCAATAAAAACTTAAAAATATTTAAAAGGGGTTGGGGTTTTATACAATCTTGAAGTGTTTGAATACCTCAATAATTCCATTCTCATCAACACTTGGAGCAATATAAGAAAATTTTCTACCTTTTGATTGGACTAATTCCTTTAATTCTTTTGATGCATTTCCCATAGCAGCAGCATATTTACATAACTGAATAAATTGCCAATCACTTGTGCTATCTCCAATTCCTAATACTTCATTAAATGAAATATTTTTATTTTTAATAATTTCTTCCCATGCATTCTTTTTAGAAATTCCTTTTGCAGTAATTATTCCAAATTGTAAAGGTAATGCAACTGGATGAATTCCCCAACTCAAGACGAATTCATTTTCAAATGGTTTGAATAATTCAGTCAATCTTTTTTTATCTTCTTCATTCTTTGCAATAGGCATGATTTTAGTAATTTTATTCTGACTAGCGGATTTAGCAAGTGATTTTACTACTCGAGGTTTGCGCTGTAAAATATGAGTGTGTGTTTTTGTTATTTCAGATGCCTGATTTTCTTCAATAAAATAATCATCAACTGTGTAATATTCAGTATAAACATTATTTTTCAAGTATGCATCTATTACTTTTATTGCAGAATTAGAATTAATAATATTTAATTTCAAAATTACATTGTCAATCGGATCAATAATAACCCCACCTCCATCGGTAATATGCAAATTATCTAGTCCAGCACTTTCAATTATATCCTTAATTGCAAAGTGTGGTTTTGCTGTGCATAAACTTACAAAAATTCCTTTTGACTTAATTTTTTTAAGTGCTGATATTACTTCTGGATGTGGTGATGGAGAATTAAATCCAATTTTCTCTCCGATTATTACTCCATCAATGTCCAAAATAATGCCTTTTATTTTCATTATAAATACAAAATAGTAAGATTCTATATATTCTTTACGAATTCCTTTGTACGCCCCAAAACCCGCTATGCATTTTGTGGATAAATCTTCGAGCTTGATCATAAGTTTTTTTTCTCGACTCTTTGGACGAAGTTTGCCAGAACTCCGCTCCTATAAGAATTCTTATTTACCTGCTTTCGGCTCTGGTCATTAAATCACATATAATAAGGGCATTAAATCAATAATAAAATTAACAAATTATTCAATACCCCTCACCATTACAGAAAACTGCACAAATTGCCCTGCTAAAGGATGGTTTAAGTCGAGGGTGACATTTTCTTCCCCTATTTCCTTTACATAGGCATTTATTCTGTTGCCATCTTGAGTCGCGATGGTTACAATGTCGTTAATTTTTAGGCTATTATAATTGCTGATTTCCTCTTTAGGAATTAGGGCTGTTGAGCCTTCAATTCTTTCCCCATAAGCCTTTTGTGGAGGTATGCGTATATTTTTTATTTCCCCTTCTTTCATACCGAGCAATGCTTCCTGCAATCCAGGAAATAATGGGTCCTTGCCATAAACAACAGTAACAGGCTCGTAAACCCTATTTGGATCATAGATTCCAGCTTCTTTCGCAGCATTCTCAAATGTTGTATCAAATAAAGTTCCATTATCAAAGCCTGCTGCATAATCAAAGGTTATTTTTTTCCCAAACTCTACAGCAGGATTCTTTTGCTCTTCCTTTACACTGCATGCTGATGCTAAGACGAGCAATAAAACAAAAGCAGAGCATAATATTGCATTTTTCATGCTATTTTGCCGTAATGGCATATTATTTAAATACTAATTGGTTTTATGCTTGAATTATAAACAATAAAAATGGAAACAATCGAGCCATGCGTGATTATAATTTTCGGGGCAACTGGCGATTTAACAAATAGGAAATTATTGCCTGCCTTGTACAAGTTGGAATTAGATAGTCTGTTGCACAAAGATACAAGGATAGTTGCATTTGCAAGAAAGCCGAAAAGCAATGAGCAATTCAGAAAAGAGGCTTTGGCTTCGACAAAAAAATTTTCAAAATTAATCATAAACTATGATGTTTGGAAAAAACTGGCAAGCAAGATTTTTTACCAGAAATCCGAATTCCAGGATGCCGAAGGCTACAATAAGCTTAGAAACCTGATTAAAAAAATATGCGCGAAAAATGCAGGGTGCAATAAAATATTCTATTTGGCTGCGCCACCTGGCTTTTTTGGGGCCATAATAGACAATTTAAGAATAAGCGGCCTTAATGAAAGCAGCGGCTGGTCAAGAGTTGTTTTTGAAAAGCCTTTTGGGCATGATTTGGAGTCAGCAAAAAAGCTAAATGAAACAATAAAAAAGGATTTCAATGAAAATCAGATATATAGGATTGACCATTACTTGGGAAAGGAGCTTGTGCAGAATTTACTGGTCCTTAGATTTGCCAACCCCATCTTTGATTCTATATGGAACAAGAGGTATATAGACCATGTGCAAATAACCGTTGCAGAAGAACTTGGTATAGAGACAAGAGGGGATTATTATGATAAGGCAGGAGCTCTGAGAGACATGGTGCAAAACCATATGATGCAGCTTGTTGCTCTGACTGCAATGGAGCCGTGCGTAAAGCTAGATGCTGATGACATAAGGGAAGAAAAGGTAAAAGTGTTAAGGTCAATAAGGACATTTTCATCAAAAGATGTTAATGAGATGTCTGTTAGAGGCCAGTATGTTTCAGGTACAGTAAACAATAAAAAGGTAAAAGCGTACAAAGATGAGGAAAAAGTTGCCAAAAATTCCGATACAGAGACATTTGTTGCCTTAAAGCTGAATATCGATAACTGGAGATGGGCTAATGTGCCATTTTACTTAAGAACCGGGAAAAGGTTGAAAGAAAGGGTAGCAGAGATAAGTATAGTTTTTAAGCAGAACCCCGAGATTTTATTCAACAATAATGCAAGCCGCGCAAGCGGCATAGAGCCCAACATGCTTATAATAAGGATACAGCCGGAAGAGGGCATTTCTTTGCAGTTTGCTGCAAAAGTACCTGGCAGAAAAATGGTGATAGACAATGTAAGGATGGATTTCTGCCATGAATGTATATTTGGCCCTAATACGCCAGATGCCTATGAAAAGCTGCTCTATGATGTTATATCTGGAGATCAAACGCTGTTTACAAGCTGGGATATGGTAGAGCATTCATGGGAGCTTGCCGATAAAATATCAAATGGGTGGAAGCGCGGGAAAGTTTTATATTATAATCCTGGAACTTGGGGAATCCAGGAGGCTGATAAGCTGATTGAAAAAGATGGCAGAAAATGGTACGAGCCCAAAAAGCCCTACTACTCTGCGTTGCTGGGAAAATGAGAATATATAATTATAATATTAATACATGACAAATGATAATAAATGATATTTCCCTCAAAATAACAGAGAGTATGGGTGCATGGAAAGACAAAGATAGCAAAAGGCCTAAGATAGAAGTCACTTCAACACTTAAAAGAGGCAATGCAAATGAGTCAAGATTGCATATTGATGCTCATACTGGAACGCATGTTGACGCTCCGTTTCATTTTCTCCAGGATGGCAAAAAGATTGATGCTGTTGCACTTAACAGATTTTTAGGTGAGTGCATTGTTGTCGATTTAACCAAAATAAAAAACCCCGGAATAGAAAAGAAAGACCTAGTTAAAGCCAAAATAAGAGAAAAGGATATAGTCCTGCTAAAAACCTTGAACGAATACAAAAAAACATTTGATTTTAATTTTGTTTATCTTGCAGAGTCAGGCGCAAAGTTTTTAGCATCAAAAAAAGTCAACGCTGTTGGAATCAATGCATTGGGCATAGAGAGAGACCAGCCGGAGCATGATACCCATAAAATCCTTCTGGGCAATGGCATTCCAATAATTGAAGGGTTAGAGCTTTCAAAAATAAAGCAGGGAAGGTATTTCTTTATTGGGCTGCCGTTAAAAATAAAGAATGATGCTTCTCCAATAAGGGCTGTTTTGGCCAGGTTTTAGTCCTAGACTCAATAATCCTTTTTTCTTTTAATTCTGTTTTCATTCCAGATCCACTCAACAATTCCATTAATTTAATTTTTACAACTTTCGGAGTAATTCTTAATTCATAACTTATAAATTGGCATTTGAGTAATCTAAATCTCTTTATTGCTGCAGTAATACAAAACATTTTTATATATGTAACCACATAGGTATAAAAATAGGTTAGATAATAGGTAATTACTTATGAAATTACATAATTTTGAGAAGAAAATTTTGGATTTCGCCAAAAAGGACAAAGTTGTGACTACAGCAGAGATTGCAAAGCATTTTGACGTTTCGTGGAACACTGCTGAAAAGTATCTTTTGGAGCTTGCGCTGGACGGTAAGCTTAACAGATTGAAAAAAGAGGGAGTAAACCTGTGGATTTTGAGATGAAAAATGCAATAATAAAGCTGGACGATGTATGGAAAACTTACAGGATGGGAAATGTAAAGGTAAACGCACTGCGAGGCCTGGATTTAGCTATAAAGGAAGGCGAATTTGTAGCTATAATGGGCCCAAGCGGCTCTGGAAAATCTACGGCAGTAAATATGGTGGGTGCATTGGACATGCCAACAAAGGGCAAGATTTACCTGGAAAATAGGGATATATCAAAACTTTCAGAATCTGATTTAGCGCAAATAAGGGGCAAGAAAATAGGTTTTATTTTTCAGCAGTTTAATTTGATTAATACATTAAGTGCGTTGGAAAATGTTGCTTTGCCCATGGTATTCCAAGGTGTAAGCAAAGAGGAAAGAATTAAAAGAGCAAAAAATATCTTAGAAATGGTTGGTTTGGGAGATAGGATTAATCATAAGCCAACTGAGCTTTCAGGAGGGCAGCAGCAGCGCGTGGCAATTGCGAGAGCTTTGGCAAATAATCCTGAGGTAGTATTAGCAGACGAGCCAACAGGAAACTTGGATTCAAAAACAGGTGAGACTGTAATATCCTTTTTGACTAATCTTAATAAAAAAGATAAAAAAACTATAATCTTAGTAACACATGACATGAATATTGCGAAGCATGCCAACAGGATCGAATTTTTGAAAGATGGTACAATTGTAAAATCCAAAAAATTGAGAATAGGCGGTTAAGATGGGGAATAATCCGGAGAATAAGTTTAACAGAATTAATAGGATAATAATTGTCAGTTTGTGCATACTAATTTTATTTGCAGTTGGTTTAAACGCTGCAACGCAATCTACACAAAGGCCTGCAAGAACATCTCAAATAGAAGTCACTCTAATTAACCAGGAGCCTGATCCTGCGGAGCCTGGAAATTATGTTGATGTTAGGTTCAAGCTAGACAACAATGGAAGCGAGGAAGCAAGGAATGTGGAAGTTGAAATACTGCCTCAATATCCATTTTCGCTTGATCCTGGAGTAGAGGCATTAAGGAGTGCAGGAACATTGCAGAGTATGCAGAGGGGTGATGTAGGAGTTATAGTAAAGTATAGGATAAGAGTTGACAAAAATGCCGTTGAAGGGGAAAATGAGATAAAAATAAGGTATAGGATAGACAAAGGTATATGGATTGAACCTGAGGAGTTTTTTATTGATGTACAGACTTATGATGCAATTCTTTCCGTTGATTCTGTTTCTATAGACAAGGAATTTTTTGAGCCGGGCTCAAGCGGGATTTTGAGAATAGGCGTTGTTAATGAAGCCGATTCCCTTGTTAAGGACGTAAAGGCTCGGCTTGATTTAGGAGGCATGCCTTTTGTTCCATTAAAGTCTACAAATGAAAAGAGCGTCTACCAGATAGATGCTAAGAAAGCGCATGAGTTCAGCTTCGAGCTGCTGGCAAAGCCTGAAGCAGAAAGCGGAGTTTATCAGGTTCCATTGAGGATAAGCTATTCTGATGAGTTGAACAAGGGCTATATTAAGAATGCAACAATAGGAGTAATTGTAAATGCAAAGCCCGATATAAGTGTTACATTAGACGAGTCTGGAGTATATGAACATGGGAAAGCAGGGGAGATAGTTGTAAAAGTCGTCAATAAAGGAGTAACAGATATTAAGTTCATGAATGTAAAATTGGGGGAAAGCAGCAGCTATAAAATAGTATCAAGCGATGAGGCTTACCTCGGCAACATAGATTCAGATGACTTTGAGACTGCTGACTTTGACCTTTTTGTTGAAAACACGAATGAAAAGCAGGTAGAGCTTCCATTAACTCTGGAGTATAAAGATGCGAATAACAATAACTATAGGGATAGGATAAGCCTAAAGCTCAATCTATACAGCGCGTCAGAGGCAAAGAAGTTTGGCTTGAAAAAAGAGAACGGTACTTTAGGATTTCTAATTGTAGTAGCAATAGTTATTGGGGGTCTATTTTATTATAGAAAGCGCATGAAGAAGAAGGGTTAGAACCAAAGTACAATAAGTTCGCAACCAAGTTTATAATTAAAAAATTAAAATTAATTTGAGATCCACATCAATAAGATTAAAAGACAATATATAATTGAAAATTTTGTTAATAAAAAATGCTATTAGATTACTTTCTTTACGCCTTTAACGGCTTAAAACAGAGAAAGCTGAGAAGCTGGCTGACTATGGTTGGAATATTTATTGGCATAGCTGCTGTTGTTTCTTTGATAAGCTTGGGGGAAGGGTTGGAGCAAGCTATTATAGGCCAGTTCGCTTCCGTCGGTATCGATAGGATTATCGTGCAGAACGCTAACACCGGTTTTGGACCGCCAGGAAGCTTTGACATCAAATCCCTAACAGAGCATGACAAGGAAATTGTGGAAAAGACAAAAGGAATAGAGATAGCGGTAGGAAGATTGATTAGGTCTGCACAAGTGGAGTTCAAGGATGAAGCGCAGTTCCAGTTTCTGGGAAGCTGGCCTGAAAAAAAAGAGGAAGGGGATTTTATCCTGGAAAGCTTTTCATTTTCCGTCTCTGAGGGAAGGATGCTGAAGCCGGGAGACCAATTCAGGGTTGTTGTTGGGAATATGCTCAATGAAAAGGAGATATATCCAAAAAAAATTATTGCAGGGGATAAATTAAAGATAAATGGCTTTGACTTTGAGGTTGTCGGAGTAATGGGCAAGACTGGAAACCCGCAGTTCGATTCTATTGTTATTATTATGGAAGATGCCATGAGGGAGGTTCTGGACATAGGGGACGAATTTGATTTAATAGCTGCAAAAGCTGGGAAGGGGGAAGACCCAAGCAAGGTTGCGGAAGAGCTGGCAAAGAATATCAGAAAAGACAGGGGCTTAAAAAAAGGCCAAGAAGATTTTGAGGTCCAGACACCGCAACAGATTGTTGAGACTTTTGGGATTGTTCTTTTTGCGGTGCAGGCTGTAATTGTAGGCATAGCTGCTATCTCTTTGCTGGTTGGCGGCATAGGAATTACAAACACGATGTATACCTCTGTTTTGGAGAGGACTAGGGAAATAGGGATTATGAAATCCATTGGTGCAAGAAATTCAGATATCTTCAAGCTGTTTTTTATTGAATCCGGAATTCTGGGCATGGTTGGAGGCATAATAGGGGTTATCTTGGGATTTGGATTAGGGAAACTGGTGGAGAATGTTGGAAAGACTGTCTTAGGAACCGAACTTTTAACGCCTGTATTTTCGCCATTGCTGATTATTAGCGCTTTGTTGTTTTCATTCATTGTTGGATCTATTTCGGGCTTAATGCCTGCTTTGCAGGCTTCTAAATTAAATCCGGTTGATGCTTTGCGTTATAAGTAATGCAAAGCTATGAATGTTAGTGAGTATGCCTTGAGATTTGCGAAATAAAATGCTGCAGGATTACATAAGCTATGTATTTGAAAATTTCAGGAAAAGAAAGATGAGGAGCTGGCTTACCATGCTCGGCATATTTATAGGGATAGCTGCAGTTGTTGCTTTAGTCAGCTTGGGTCAGGGTTTGCAGCAGTTTATTGATGAGCAGTTTGAGGCTTTTGGAACCGACAAGCTGATAATACAGCCCAAAACAGGCTTTGCGCCTCCAGGAAGTGATGTAACAACAATAGAGCTTACTAGCAATGATGAATGGGTAGTTGAAAGAACCAGGGGCGTTATAGAAGCAACAAGCTTTATCATGGAGAATGTAAAAGTGGAGTTTAACGAACAAATAAGATTTCATCAGCTTTTTAGCATTCCGACAGATGAAGGCAAGAAGCTATATGATGAGATAAACCAGTTTGAGGTGCAGGACGGAAGGGATGTTAGAAAAGGGGACAAATTCAAGGTTTTGGTCGGCATCGGATTCATTGAGGATGACCTATTCCAGCCGAACATCGAAGTTGGGGACAAAATTGAGATCAACGACATAGAATTCAAGGTAATCGGGCATTATGAAAGAATAGGGAATAGCGGAGATGACCGCACTTTAGTAATTACAGAAGATGCAATGAGGGAAATTTTCAATGTCGAGGAAAGGGTTGATTTTATTCTTGCAAGGGCTGCAAAAAGCGAAAAACCGAGCAATGTTGCTGTCAGAGTTGAGAAAGAACTCAGAAATTTCAGGAATTTGGAGGAAGGCAAGGAGGATTTTGTTGTGCAGACATCTGAAGACTTCATAGAATCGTTCCAAAACATCTTATTGGCGGTGCAGCTTGTTCTGGTGGGCATAGCTGCTATCTCTTTGCTGGTTGGCGGCATAGGAATTACAAACACGATGTATACGGCTGTATTGGAAAGAACAAAAGAGATTGGTGTTATGAAGGCAATTGGAGCAAGAAATTCAGACATACTAAAAATATTTTTGCTGGAATCTGGAATATTAGGCCTGGCAGGCGGAGCAATAGGTGTTGCTTTGGGCATGGGCTTTAGCAAGCTGGTGGAAATTTTAGTTGCAACAACAGGGAATACCTTTCTTAAGTCTACATTTTCCCCTTACTTGATAGCAGGTGCCCTGCTGTTTGCTTTTTTAGTCGGAGCAATAAGCGGAGTCATGCCCGCGATAAGGGCTTCCAGATTAAAGCCAGTGGATGCTTTGCGTTATGAATGAGATGAATAATACAAAGATACGAACTATAGTGATATGCATTACGATACTACGATACGAATGAGATAAACATCATTAATGTCAAGAAACAAAGCGATAGACCTTAGGCATGAATAAAGGGATTATAATAAAAGACACAAAAATTTGAGCAATAATTATGCCTTTTACTTATTACGAACGGACAACTATTGCTCAATAGATTTTGTCCGTGAGTATAGATTCAAAAATTAGGTTTATCCATTATTTTAAGGTATTCCTTAACCTTAGCTATTATTTGTTTTTTTAATCCTCCATTTAAATCTGAATTTTCTATCTCATTGAAGTCTAGATTAGGAACTTCTGTAAATGTCCCTTCAAATTCAAATCCCGCCTTGTTTATCTCTTCTTCAATGCTTCTTGCATGCGCTGTATTAAATAGTTTTATTGCCGGGAACTTTGTTACTGCGTTTGCTCCAGCATTAAGCATCGAGCTCAATCTTCCAACGCGATTTACCCACGGCCCTGCAACAATATCGATATTTGGAAAGTTTTCTCTCGTCTTTTTAATCCATTCAAGGTAATAATCTATTTTCGGCCCATTGGAATGCTCAAACATAGTCCCTTTTATCGGGTTCAGTGCATAGAATACAATTTTGTCAATTTTATTTTTTATTATAAAATTATTCAATGAATCAAAATCTTTTATTGTTTCTCCCATTCCGACAATGAATGTCATTGCTTTTTTTAAATTGTATTTATCGCATATTTTGTACATCCTTTCTATCGGAGCTATTGGCTTATTTGGAGCCGTTTTTTTGTGTATCTCTTCATTGGTTGTTTCCACAGCCCCATAGAGCCCTTCTAGGTATGGCGCTAATGCTGCAATAGTCTTTTCAGGCAATACCCCGATATTCAACCACAATTTTTCTTTTGTGACGCCATGCACATTTTTTACCAGTTCCAGAATGCTCTCATGAGTGTAACTTCCATAGCCCGCTGCAAGATTTCCTAATTTCCATCCCAATTTTTTGCAGATATAGGCCTCCGCAAGTATAGACGCCATTGAGCGCTTAGCCTTGCTAGGGTTAGAAATAAGGTTTTTTTGCGTGGACATATAGCAGTAAGTGCAGTCCCCTAATGAGCAGTACCAGGAAATGAAGATTGCCCGCTCGAAGCGGATTTTTTTATTAGTTTCAATGCTATCCTTTAACAGCAGATTATTCATTTTTAGTTCTAGGTGCCATGCTGCCAATAAAAATCTTTTTAAATTAACAATGCTTATCCTGCACTAAGGGGTGGAAATGAAATTAATAATTAATGGCAAGGAAAAGGAATTAGAATGCGACAATGTTTCCGAGTTATTGGACAAATTGAACTTAAATCCAGATGTGGTTGCAGTGGAGTTAAATAAAAACATTGTGCACAGGCAGGAGTTCGGTAATATAAAATTAAATGACAAAGATAGGCTTGAAGTCGTTACTGTTGTTGGTGGTGGCTGAATGGATGACAAATTAAAAATCGGGAAATTTGAATTCAATTCTAGGCTTATTATCGGCACAGGCAAATATGCTGATTTTGGCATAATGAAAAAAGCGCACGAGGCTTCAGGAGCAGAGGTCGTTACTGTTGCCATAAGAAGGATTAATTTTGACAACCCTAAAGAGAATTTATTGAATTTTATTGATAAAAATAAAATGACAATATTGCCTAATACTGCAGGATGTTATACTGCGGAAGAAGCTATAAGGACGGCAAGGCTGGCTGCTGAAATTGGACTGCCAAAATGGGTTAAATTAGAAGTTATAGGAGACCAAAAAACGTTAATGCCGGATAATGAGGAAACCCTTAGGGCTGCAAAAGTTCTGGTAAAGGAAGGATTTACAGTACTGCCTTATACTAACGATGACATTGTCGCGTGCAAAAAATTTGAAGAGGCTGGGGCTGCAGCAGTAATGCCTTTAGGCGCGCCAATAGGCTCTGGGCAAGGCATATTAAATCCAAACAACATAAGAATAGTTTTGGAGAATGCAAAAGTCCCTATAATAGTAGATGCAGGCGTTGGCACTGCAAGCGATGCGACAATAGCTATGGAATTAGGTGCAGACGGGGTTTTATTGAATACGGGAGTTGCTTTGGCAAAAGACCCAGTAAGGATGGCAAGGGCAATGAAACTTGCGGTTGAAAGTGGAAGGGATGCTTTTTTGTCTGGAAGGATTCCTAAGAAAATGTATGCGAGCGCTTCTAGCCCTATAGAAGGGACTTTAAAATAAGGTGCTATCGCCTCTTATTTCTTTCTTATGCTTACCCTAAAAAGTTCCTCTTTACTGATAAACTTGCTTAATAATTTAATTAAGTCTGGATGTATTTCTCGGTTGTTTATCATCTTAGAAAGATCATAGACATCAACGATAGCTAGAGCATCCCATAATCCAATTTTCTTAACAGCTTCAAAAAACTCCTGCTGGTTTTGGTCGTACTTCTTCGGAAAGCTTAGTTTTGGATAGGATTTTATGGATGCTTTTACATCAGAGCCGAAGACCATGCTTACCTTTTCCTTTTTTACATATTCAATTAATGCCTCCCTTATTTTTTCCAGCCTTTCTGCCAGATGATCATACTCATCCTTTGCTTGGGCAAACTTGTTTACTAATTGCACACCATTGTCTTTAAGATACTCGTTAGGGCTTAATTCCTCTGTCTTAAACTTATGTTTCCATTCAGGGCATATTTTTTGAAATTCGCACCAGTTGCATAATGACGAAACTCTTGCTGGAAATTCCTTTTCAGCCTCAATTTTCTCAATTAATCCGATAATCTGCTTTTTCAAGCTTTCGAGCTGGTCAGGTGTCCTTTCTGACGACATTTCCTTGTCAAAAGACAAATAGTGCCAGATTAATTTCACATTTTCAGCGTCAGGATACATCTTTTTTATGCCGTAAGCATAAATTGCAAGCTGCCTGTCATTGTCCAAGTCATCTTGCGTTGGCAACCCATTAGAAGTCTTGTAGTCATGGATTTCATAAGTTGTGTCGTCACTCATAGCTAACCTGTCAATTCTTATATGAATTTTGTATTTGTCATTTAAATCCACAGTCCTTTCAGTTTCAAGCGCAATTGTCCTTGTGTGGTCGAAGGGCTTGTACTTTTCATAATAATCCATTAAGAATTTCTCGCCCATTTTCCTGTAGTTTTCTTGGTCATACTCGCCTCTTACAATAACAATTGCGTCATTCCAGTTCTTCTTCCACTCGGAATTAAAGAAGTCTAGTAATTCCCTTAATGTGTTTAGTTTTTGGAATTTTAAGTCCTTGTACATCTTTTCCAATGCCTCATGGACTCTTGAGCCTAAGAAAGCCTCTATTGTTTCCCCTATCTCGGTTTCTATCTTGTCAATATAGGAGAATTTGAATTTTAGTGGGCATTGCTCGAAGCAGCTTAAGCGGGAATGGGAGTAAGTGGTGGGCATTTTAACTTCTATTTTTTGTTTTATTATTGGAACCAATTCCTAAAAATATACCAATTCTATTATTTTTAATTCTTCACGAAATAAATCTGGGAATTTTCTATAAAAGTACTTATCGTTTGTGTCATCTAGCTTTGGGGGGCTATCAACACCTGGATTTAAAAGTAAAAAATATACCTGACCATTCTCTACATCTCCACAAAAAGGATGGGGAAGTAATTCTAAATGTAGATTGTTATTCTTTTTGATTTTATCAATGAATGGTTTATCTTCATCTAAAATAAAATGTTTATTGTTTCTATTAAATTCTGTTTCCCATTTAATCGAAGCTTTAATACATGGATTATTGTTTATTTTCATTTCACAATTTTATCTATTTCTTCTCTAAACTTTTCCTCTTCTCCTTCTCACTCTGCCCTAAATAATTTTTATTGCTTATTATTGATTTTCCAATCCTTTTCTCTGCGTCTTTTCTTGCATTTCCTGCGACTTCTCCGCCTTCTTTTGCCGAGCTTTCACATCCATCAAATTCCTGCGAGTCTTTGCTCCTGGTTATTTCTGTTGTAACTCTTTCGCCAAGCATGGTAAATATGAGCTCCAAATCATTCATATGGTCCCTTAAGTTTTCTTTTTTCAATCCCTTGAGCTTTTGGTATTCGCTTGGAGTAAGGCCAAAAGTGGCTTTTGAAATCTCAGCAGTAAGAATTGCATACTCTTTATCGGTTTCAACGCCCCTTTTCTTCCATTCATCAGTAAGCTCATCCCTTATAGCTATGCCCCTGACCCTTTTCTCAATCCAGTCATCAGAATAGCCCTTTGCCTTGTAAATCTCCTTCATTCTTTTTTGGGCAAGTTCCGGGTTTTCTATCTCTTGGACACGCTCATAGCCTACCTTCGCGAGCCATTGTTTAAATGGTTCAGCTTTTGGAGAGGGGACTGATTGGATAATCCTGAATATTGACTCTGTGTTCGCGCAGTCGGTTTCGTAATATTTGCCATCAGAAGCAGCTAATTTCAGTTGGTTACATTTTGTAACCACCTCACTTCCTTCATCTTTTAATCTATGTTTAAGGACTTTCCAATAATTTCTTGGATCCTCACTTTCAGATAAAACTCCTACTATATCCACTACTGAAAACCACCATTCATTATTGTGCCAAGTTCTTCTGATTTGTTTTCCTTGAAAAACCACTAATGCTTTATCTTGGTCCATTCTTTCACAGCCTCACAATCTTTCCGGCATCTGTCAATTTATAGCCGTCTTCTGTCGTAATTAGGTCCATGTCTCTCAATTCATCAAGAGCCCTGTAGAGCATAGCTGTAGACATATCCACTTTGCCAGCAATATCCGAAGGGGTTTCATATTTGCCCTTATCCAAAACTTCCAGTATCTTCTTCTCGCTTTCGCTCAGCTTAAAGCTTAACCTTGGCAGATAAACAACAGCGCTCTTGTCCTCTTCTGGATTATAGGCTATTTTTTTAACCCGATCATGCCTTGCGTAGGTAGCAAATAACAATCCAATAGCTTTTGTTTTCCTGCCAGAAGTTATGTTCACATAAATTATATCGTCTTTCGGTTGCAAGTCTATGACTTCAACGCATTTTGTTGCAACATTGACAATGTCATAGACGTCAGTTTTGATAACTTTTACTTCAATTACCTTGCCCAAAGAATCCTCAATTAGCTTAAGGCTGTTTTCTTGCTCCTTGCTCGGCTCTTTGTCAACCAAAAGAATTAAGCGTTCAGGTCCAAGCCTTGTTGTTGCCAAAATTACGGGCTCAGGGCCGTATAATGTAGCTATCAATACCTTTTTTCCCATAATGTTACCACCCTCAGCGCTTAAAGGCAAAGCCCATTTATATAATTTTCCATAGGAAAAAGAAACAATTCTTATTTATAAGAATTTCTATTATTAAGTATAACATTATACTATAAACTATAAATTATTATAAATAAGAAATCTCTTGCTATTTGCATAGCTACTGATTAATCAAAAATATTTATAAACAAAACTGGTTTTCTAGCCTAATTTGCCAGATTAGCAAAATGTCAAGAGCAATAAGAGAAACCTTCAAGATAAGCAAGACCCAAGCAACTATAATTCTTTGCGGGGTTTACATATTCATATCTTTGGCTTCAAATATTGCGGCTACAAAAGTAACTTATTTTGGGAAATTAATAATGGATGCTGGATTTATATATGCATTAACTTTTACGTGGCGCGACCTTATCCATAAACAGCTTGGGAAAAAAGCGGCTTTAACCACAATTTACGTTGCTGGGGTAATAAATATAATTGCAGCTTTGTATTTCCAGCTTGTAGTTATGCTTCCTGCTGAAACCTCATGGGCTGCTGCCGGGGGCCAAAAGGCTTGGGAGTTTTTGTTTGGAATACAGCTAAGGATAGTAATTGGCTCTGTAATAGCTTTCTTGATATCTGAAATAATTGACACTTATGTTTACCAGTTCTGGACTTTAGGCATTGGAAGCCACATGCCGCAATGGACAAGAGTTATAATATCAAACTCTTTTTCCATACCCATTGACAGCATATTATTTCCGATAATAGCTTTCATAGGAATAGTCCCTGGCACCGTAATCCTGCAGATGTTTTTGACCAATATAGCGGTAAAGGCAATAATAACACTGTTTACTTTCTGGATGATATACCTCGTGCCAGAAGATCCAATTTATGCCAGCAATGATTAGTTTAACAATGAATGATTTAATACTTCTTTAACCACTCGTTCTTTAATTCATTAAAATAACTTTTGCAAATAGAGTCTCTTATTTTTTCCATTAATCTTAGCATAAAATTAAGGTTATGCAATGAAGCTAATTTGTAATATGCTAATTCCTGTGATTTGTAAAGGTGATTCATATATGCCCTGGAATATTTCCTGCAAGCTAAACACTCGCAGTTTTTATCTATCGGTTTTCTGTCCAATTTGTATTTCAAGTTTTTTATATTAATGCGGAACTTGTTTTTTAAGTTACCATGTGATTTTGGGCTTATGAACAAAGAGCCTCTTCTCCCTATCCTTGTAGGCATTACGCAGTCAAAAGTGTCAATGCCCTTTTCCACGCACTTAAATATGTCTTCTATTTCCCCTATGCCCAGCAAATGCCTTGGCTTGTTTTCCGGCAATAATTGGATAACCCAGCTTAAAATGCGGTGCATATCTTCTTTTGATTTTCCTAAAGAGCCGCCAATAGCTATGCCATCAAAATTTAATGAGGAAATAAATTTTGCAGATTTTATGCGCAAATCTTTATAAGCCCCGCCTTGCACAATGCCATACAACGATTGATTTCCATATTTATCTTTATATTTATTTTTTCTAGCTATTAACGATTTTTTATGATGATGCAATGATTCTTTTGCCCATTTATGAGTTCGTTCCATTGCCTTTTTGGTATATTCATAGCTGGATAATGGAGAGGTGCATTCGTCAAAAGCCAAAATTATGTCAGCTCCAAGGTTTTGCTGTATTTGCATTGATTTTTTAGGATTAAGGTGCACTAATTTTCCTGACGAAGGGTCATTGAATGTAACACCGTCATCATTTATCTCTGCGATTTTCGGCTGCTTTTCCGCTGCTTTCTTTTTTTCCGGAAAAATTGTCCCTAACTTGTTGATGCTGTGCTCCATCCCATACCCTAAGGAGAATGCCTGGAAGCCTCCAGAATCAGTAAACAATGGCCTGTTCCAGTTCATGAATTTATGCAAGCCGCCTAATTTCTTTATTATTTTATCTCCGGGCTTTAAATGAAGATGGTAGGTGTTTGCCAATAATACTTCTGCGCCTAAAGAATTCATGTCTTCTTGGTCTAATGCACGGACGGTTGCTGATGTGGCTACAGGAATAAAATAAGGCGTATGTATCTTTCCATGAGGTACCGTTATTATGCCTGCTCTTGCCCTTGAGGATTTTAATTTAGCTTTTATTTCAAAGTCCATATAATTTAGGCTAAATAAGTTCATTAATAAATATGTCGCAAAAATAATATTTATTAATACAACAAACAAAACAAACAATAATAATTAAAAATGTCAAAATAATTCCTATTAATATGAAAAGATTTAATTTTGATAATAATCTGTATGTAATAACAGAAAGTGCTATCTCTAAAGGAAGGAGCAATGAATTTGTAGTTAAAGAAGCAATAAAAGGCGGGGCAGAGATAATCCAATTAAGGGAAAAGCAGTGGGACAAAAATAAGATTAAGAAAGAAGCCATCAAATTATTAGAAATATGCAGAAAAAATAATGTCCTTTTTATCGTTAATGATTACGTTGATGTTACTCTAGAGATTGGAGCCGATGGGGTTCATCTAGGACAATTAGATATGCCAATAAAAGAAGCAAGGAAGATTTGTGGGGATAAGTTAATTATTGGTTTATCAACGCATAGCATTGAGCAAGCAATTAAGGCTGATAAGGAAGATGTTGATTATATAACCATAGGGCCGATTTTTAAGACTAGGGCTAAGGACTATACTGTTGGAACCAGGTTAATCAAGGAAATTGTAAGTAAAGTCAGTAAGCCATTAATTGCTATTGGGGGAATAAATAAAAGTAATATTGATGAAGTTTTAGCGCAAGGTGTAAGGAATGTCGCGGTTATAAGCGCTGTTGTAGCTGCTGAGAATGTTAAAGAGGCTGCTAAGGAGATTGTTGAGAAGATTAAGAAATCTTAATTGTTATTATGCTTTATTATTAAACCTCTCAACCCCAAAATCCTTAATTTCTGGCATTATTTTATCGTTCGTTACAAGCTCTTCGACTGCTTTTGCTGTTATTGGGGCTAAAAGAATTCCATTTCTTCCATGAGCTGTTGCAAGGACTAAATTTTCAATGCTTGTTTTTCCTATTATTGGCAGATTGTCTGATGCAAATGGCCTAAAGCCCGACCATGTTTCCTTTATTTTCAATTTTTTTAATTCAGGGACTACTTCATTGCATTTTTGCAGTATTGAATTTATACCCTCTTCTGTAACTGTTTTCTCAAAACCTGCATCTTCCATTGTTGAGCCCAATATTATTTCGTTATTTCTTCTTGGCACAATATAGCCTCCTTTGCCAAGTATAGATGCGAAAATGACCTTATTCAATAAAGGCTTATCTGACTGCAAGGAAACCATTTGGCCTAGTATAGGCTTAACATTAAAGTTAGGTATTAAATCCTTAGAGATTAAAGAAGACCACGATCCAGCAGTGTTAATAACAATGTCTGCATTAAAAGTTTCATCATTGCATGTTTTTACCCCGATGATTCTATTATTTTTTATTAAATGACCTTTTATTTCTGTATTCTCGATTATTTTGTTGCCTATCTTTTTATTGGCTATGATTAAAGCCTGCATTAGCTTTCTGTTGTTTACTTGGCCATCATCTTTTGAATATAAGCCAGAAATAATATTTTTTGACAAACTTGGCTCAATTTCCCTTATTTCTTTACCAGACAGAAATTCTATTTCAAATCCCTTGCTTTTCTGCCATTGGTGATTTGCTCTCAAATGTTTTTCGTGATCTTCATTTAATGCAGGCCTGATCATACCGCTTTTTTGGTATTCCACATTAATTCCAGATGCTTTTTCTATTTCATTGCAATAATCCAAATACATATTGCGGCTTTTAATGCAGAAGTCCATAAAATCCTCATAAAAATCAAATTCGGATTGGGCTGCAAGCATTCCAGCGGCTGCGTAAGACGCTTCCATTCCTGCCTTGTTTTTTTCTATTAGTGTAATGTCGAAATTATGCTTTTTTAGATAGTAAGAAATGCTCAATCCTATAATCCCTGCCCCTATAACCATTATTTTTTTCATGGTAAACACTAAAAGGGACTCAACGATGGCTTTTAAATATTGTCAAAAAAGCGGGTTTTAAGTGATAAGGAATAGGTTAAGTATAATGCATTTGCAGTGCATATTGCCGTTTACAGCAAAATATTTATATGTAATGCAAATACCCTCACTCCAATATTATAGAAAACAGGAGAGGATGTTAAAATGAGAAGCACTTTGGTTTTGGTGGTTGTTTTGGCTTTGGCAGCTTTACTGGTTATCGGCTGCTCTAAAGGAGGAAATGATTACCAGACAGGATATGCATCTTATGGGCAGCCAGCACAGGGTGGTGCGCAGCAGGGCTATGTAGGCGGAGGGTGTGCAGTATCAGGTCCTGAACCCAGCAATGTAGAGATTTCTGACCCAATCGCAGCTGCATAAGGGAAAATGGCTCTAAGCAAAGAAGAAATAGGGGAAATTAGGCATGAAAATCAAAAAGCAGAGCCTAGTAGAGAAAAGAGTGCGACCAAGATGTCTAATAAAAAAATAGCCTTTGTTTCTATCGTTTCTGTTTTATTGATTCTGGCAGGGATTGGCATCGGAGTAAGCTTTGCCAATTCCAATAAACCAGGACCAGTAGACGATTTTGCCAAATGTTTGACGGAAAAAGGAGCTGTTGTGTATGGCGCACCTTTATGCAAATACACTGCTGCCCAAAAAGCAATGTTCGGAAATTCCATGAGGTTGATTGATTACAGGGACTTTACCCAGGACCCTAATGTCGAGATAACCCCTACATGGCTCATCAATGGGGCTTATTACCAAAACGTGCAGACTTTTGACAGGCTGGCTGATTTGACCGGTTGTAAGATTGGTTAATGATTAGTTTTTTTATATAATTCTTATTTTTAATAATAATTCAATTAATTATGGAAGACTGCTCTGACCATCAATAGGTTTTTAAAACTGCAAGATATACTTATTCTTGCGCCACGGTCGCATAATCTGGCACTTGAACAGGTTTTGTTCAAGCAGAAGAGTGCGGCGGTCTCGAATTTTTGAGCTAACCGTTTTCCTTCGGGATTTCTCGGTTCAAATCCGAGCCGTGGCGTCAATATTTATAAATTGATATTCATTACCCTATATTATGGGGGATATAAGGTTAAACACTGCATTTATGGTATTATTGGTAATTACGCTAATTTTATTTACAGTTTATTATACTGTAGTGTTTCTTGAAACGGAAGAAAAAGATTATGGCGGATTAAAAGAGATTACAGGCAAAGTTCAGAGTTTTGAAGTTTTCCATGGAGAAACTAATTTTTACCAATATAATACAAAAAATGCTGAAAGATATGATGACAAGCTATTTGCTTATTTAGAGCATATACGGGACAGAAGGGACGAAACGTTTTTTAGATAATTCTAAATGAATAGTGCCGGAGGCGGTACTTGAAACCACGACCTTAATCCATGCTCAATATAATTAAGCACTCTAGATGACCCGGTTTGAGGTATATCATCAGCATAAAGCTTCATAACTCAAATATATGAGTATCGCTAAAATTTTCGTTTCTAGCGCTCTAACCAGGCTGAGCTACTCCGGCGATAAGCTATAAAAGAAAAGGAGGGTGTTTTAAAAAGATTGCTGTTAGTATGCTTTCCCAAAAACAACAACAAATTTCCCATCATTTCCGCATTTGACACATTTTCCAATATCTTTAGGCTGCTCGAATGGGATTAATCTTGAGGTAACACCATCCGTTTTTTCCTTGATTTCCTCTTCGCATTTTGCGTTTCCGCAGAAAAAGGCTTTGACAAGTTTTTTGTTCTTTATATTCTTAACAAATTCATTCCAGTCTTTTGCCTCAGCAAGATTAGAGTCCAAGAATTTCTTTGCTTTCTTGTATAATGAATCTTGGATATCTTCCAATGCGTCCTTTACTCTCTTGTCTAATTGAGCAACTTTTACAAATTCCTTATTGTTGCTATCCCTCCTTACCAAAACAACCTGGTTTTTTTCAATGTCTTTAGGCCCAATTTCAATTCTTAATGGAATGCCTTTTAGTTCCCATTCATTGTACTTCCATCCTGGCTTATACTCGTCCCTGTCGTCCAAAATTAGTTCATAATCATTCAATCTATTAATTAATTCGTTAGCCTTTTTTAGCACCTTTTCCTTGTTTTCGCTGTTGTAAATTGGGACTATAACAATCTGCGTTGGCGCTATTTTTGGAGGCAAAACAAGGCCTTTATCATCAGAATGCACCATAACCAATGCTCCAATCAACCTTGTTGAAATTCCCCATGAGTTTTGCCATGGAAGGTATTTTTTCTCATCTTTTCCAATGAATTTAATGTCGAATGCTTTCGCAAAGTTCTGGCCCAGATTATGGGAAGTGCCCATTTGCAAGGA